>JBCCIA010000001.1:0-74535 GCA_039028475.1 Spirochaetota bacterium
GTGAGACCACCCACCCAAAAGAGCTTACAGAACTTTAAATCTCTTTCTAGAAACATTTATCAGTATTAGTTTTTTTAACCTGACCATCGTTGATCTGAGATTTTGTTGTACAAGTAGCAAATTTAACCTTCGCGCCATAACGGATGAGAAACAGAAATAGATTTTTCGAGATGGGATACCCTCTTTCCATACGTTCTCTCAAACCATAAGAAATAATATATTTAGATAAACCGCGAACCACTAATTTTTTTATAATATCATCAGGAAATCTCTGCTTTTTTATCATGAGATAAGAGTACGTAAATTCATCCCATTTCTGATTTTTTTTATCATGACGTGGTTTTTTTAATAAACCTCTTATTATATTCCATTTACCCAGAATTGCAGCAATTACCAAACTTGGGTATTCACTATATTTTCGAAAAATAAGGCCGCTATAAGAATGGTAGTAAGGATCATTTTTATTTAGTAAAGCAGTTATATTAGGATTTAGAGTCAAATCCCCTTTGATATAAGTAGACATTTTACCTCTGATCCATTTTTCTACCTCTGCACTTCTTTTAGCCTCCGCCCAGAAGCTCTTTCTCATTTCTTCTATTTTTTTTTCCTTTTCTATCATTTCTCGATTTTGTTTTCTATATTCTTTTTCTGATTTTTTATATTTTTGATACTTGGAATATCCCGGCATGAAAACATCGTCTTTGTATAGGTCAACAGTCAAAAAACCAAGAATCAGATCTAAAATTTCACCAGGATTGATTGATATTCGAAAAGATGTAAAAGCACCTAAAACAATACCAAAACGAGTGTAATAGGAAGGATGATATCTTCCGCCACCCCAAAGACGATTATGAGCTTTTTTTTCACGATCATAATACTTAGCTGTACCCCTGTAAGGTTCTGAATCTTCAAGTATAAATGATAAAATGGCAAGTTCTCCTACTTCAGTTGTTCCCAAGTTCCCCTGTTTTAAACCAATTTCTCCTCCAAGACTCCAATAAAAACCGGTTTGTAGGGGTCCCACCATTACTTTAAAACCATAACTCTTTACTCCCAGGCTCAGATCAACGGTATCTCCCGCATCTAAAACTCGGTCCTTTAAATAAGCCTCAGCTATATAGTCTGTTTTTCCAGGTTTTTGCAATCCTACACAGTTTGCTAAGAGGGAGGGAATGAAAAGAAATAGGATAAAAGAAATTCTTGTTCTTTCCTTACTATTCATTTTTTATAAACCTGCTCACTTTGTTCTATTAGCAAATCAAGAATTATGTGGCATTTTTTTGCCTCTAAAGGCTTATATATGGCTATCATCATACACCTTTTTTTGTTACTAAAACTAAGTACGGTGTAACCATATTCATCGAGATCATTTACCCATGCACCATTTTTTAGAAGTACTTTTACCAGTTTGGTATCGTTATTAGAAGTCGCTGTCCGTAATAAATTAGAATAATTTAAATTTAGATATATTCGATCCTGTGGTATTTTTTCACTGTAGTTCACATCAAGACCGGAACGAATTAAGCATCTTACCAAGTCAGTGGTTACAAGATACCTTCTTCTCAAACGTATTAAAAGGGCATGCGAAAGAACCTCTTTGGACAACCCACGATTTACTATTTTTTTTATAATAGTTTCCGGTACCAATCGTTTATTTTTCATCAGATAGGAATAAACGTATTCATCCCATTTTTGATTGTTTGTATCATTCCGTGGAGTTTTAAGCAGCCGCTCCACTACATCCCATCTTTCAATAAATGCAGCGATTGCTAACAGTGGAACATCATACTCATAGGTTTTGAAAAATGTACCCGATGAAGAACGATAATAAGGATCTTTGCCACTTAGCAGAGCCTTTTTGAAATCACGACCCCATGCATTCTTTTTATTTATTTCTCGAAATCTGTTTTCTTTTTTACGTATTTCTTCATGATATAAAGAACGTTCTACTTGCTTTTGTCCTATCTTCCGTATTTGTTCTTTTTTAAGTTCTTTTCTTAGCTTTTCTTAGCTTTTCATAGCTTTTCATAGCTATATGCTGTATGAATTCTCTGGAAGAAAATATCATCTTTATATAAATCTATTTTTACAAAACCGAGAAAAAAATCGAGTATTTCATATTTCACCTGGATTAATTGCCATTCTAATGTTAAAGAAGGCACCTATTACAAAACCAATTCGGGTGAAATAGGAAGGATGATAATCCTGTTTTCCTAATGGAAAATGATGCCCATCAGCTATTTTCTTGCGACCCAAATCTTTTGCAAACCCTGAAACAGGTCTTGAATCTTCATATATAGATAATAAAATGGCAAGATCTCCTACTTCCGTTACTCCTAGATTTCCCTGTTTTAAACCATATTCTTCTCCATTAGGAGCCAAATAGAATCCTGGTAGAAAAGGTCCCAGCATTACTTGCCCCCCGATGCCTACTCCACCAATGCTGAGATCGATAATATCTCCTGCATCCAATATGCGATCTTTTGCATAAGCGGTAATCGGATTATTATTTTTTGTATTCAAGGCCTTACAGGAGTTCATTAATAAAATGATAACACAAATATTGTTAAAAAAAAGTTTATAGTATTTTAATATTTTCATTTCAATTCACTATTATATTTACAGTGTGTCCCCAAACATGTCTATTCTTATGTAAAAGACAATAGATACAAGTATAAATACATCAAAATGCATGGTTAAAACTCATAAAAAACTGCCTACTTTCGCGAGACTGTGAGTAATCCAAAGAGAGCACCATGGCATGGTTGATAACCACCCGTAAACCTAAACCATAGGAATGTTTGTAATTTGTAAAATCAACCTCTCGGACGGTATCCCAAACTTTGCCTATATCATATATAGGAGTTAGGTAAAAGCCTAGAAAATTTTTTTCATACCGCCAAGTAAGAAGGCGGTGCCGCAATTCAAAGCTGGCAAAACCTATGACTTTTGCGACAAAACGATTGATAACGTAGCCACGCAAAGTATAGTTTCCACCCAAAGCAATGATTTGCCGCTGTGTTCCCCAGATACGCTGCGACTCAAAAAAAGGACTCTCTCCATTGGTTTTAGAAATTCCGATGCGAGAAGCTAGGATCGATTTTTGCAACCATTTGGGAAAGAAGAGTAGGTACGATCGGATTTGCAAGAAATTGCGATGAAAGAAAAAGTCAGAACCAAGAAGTGGTTCAGATTGTTCATAAGTCAGTTCTGCAAAAACTCCATCACTGGGATTTGTTGTCAAATCGCGAGTGTCGTATACCAAAGCGAGGCGAAAGGTATTGACAAAGCCTCCCTGAATCCCTACAATCTCTTCTGCTTCAGAATCCTCTGTCACTTTGGTTTTACCTGAGATCGTTGGAACTGGAGAGTTTAAGATAGGTACAGCACTTCCACCAAAAACTGGATCAGGAACAGAAAAAACATGATCATCGAATGTCTCTATTCCAACCCTAGAAAAGAGAAAACCACCCACAAAGTTGAATACCCCTCGCCAAATGCTACGCGAAAAAGTCAAAGCCGCCATCTGGCGTTTGAGAATATAACGGTTGTACATGATGTCCGTTTCATAGGGTCGTAAAATATTTGTCGTCTTACCGGCACGACGGTAGGCTAAGTTTTCTTCATAGTCTATTAATTTAGCGTTAGTAACTTTCTCTGCATCTGCTTGGCTCCGCCTACGGTACGTTAAAGAACGTAGACTTTTGCTATCATTGCCAAAATAAGTAGCTCGTGGATTTGTTGAAGAAAGTGCTTTGAGCTTCACTCCCCATTTGCTATCCAAAAAGAACGGACTTTCGTATATAGCCATAAATAATGCAACATTCTTAGTGGTTCGAACGGCTACCAAAGAATACTTAGAACGAAACGGTGTATAAGCAAAGAATGGATCGGTACGGTCCTTATTGTTAAAGAGAAACGCTGCTGTACCAAAAGCGATACCAGCGTTTGGGTCTGAACCTAGCAATGGGAAAATGGTGGGGTACCATCCCTCACGTTTTTCTTTATAGTCCTTTGGATGCAATTTGCGCTTTTCAGAAATGGAGAAGGGAAGCTGTTTCTTTTGAGCAAAGAGTGTAGTGAACGAGAAAGCAATAAAAACGATCCACAAAGGAATCGCTTTATGGATCATTTCTTCAACCACATGGAATAAAAAACCAAGCCAAATACCCAGCAAAAATTCAATAGACTCAATCCGTACAAACCAAAAACTCCCTTGCTTAGACCCAATTTATAGGCTTGCTCTTGCCAAAGGAAGTAAATTGGTGTAAGTCCGTGTGCCGTCTGAAAGTCTTTGCGATGATAAGCCAAATAACGATCCCAAAGAGTTCCATTAACTGCTCTTCCTCTGATTGGAGAAAAGTAATCTGAACAATCATTTATAGCAAAACTAGGACAGAGTAAGAAATAGTTAGTGGCTTGCTTTTCGTATTGAATTGGCAATATATAGTAATGCAATCCCTGCATTTGCCAGGAAAGAACTAAAGGTTTTTTATAGGGAACCGGTATTAACCTAGCGTGGTTGCGAACCGTACGAAATTTAGGAAAATGGTAGAAACGTCCAGATTGGATCACGGTAGGCTCAGTATTTGCAATGATTGTCGTCAGTTGTTCTTGCTTCAACAGCAATCTCACAAAATCAGCCAGAAATAATTTCCCAATACCAGCAGATAGAATCGTCAAAAAAAGCGAAATCAGAATACCATAACCAAACTGGCGAACCAAATGGACTCCTAAGTACACAAGCAATAAAAAAAATACAAAAAAAAGTAATAAAAAACCCCGCCAACTCTCTAAATAATAACCCACTGGAATAAATAAAAAAGCCGACATATCGATAAAAAACAAGCCCCAAAATAGTAGAGCAATGAAAGGGAAGCCCTTATCAGGTGCTCCAGAAGGCCCTCTAGGCGTTTCTACAAATAAAAGTAATGTTTTTGACCAGTCCAACTTAGGTATAGGGGAACAAGATTCGCAATGTGGATCAATAGTTTTTCTAAATTTATAAAAATGTTTACAAATTATTTCATCCCCTATGTCTCCATACTTACAGCAATTGTTAGGAATGGAACTTATGAAATACCTTGTCTTATGTTTTTGTATTGCTTTTGTCTACCAATGTAAGAGTACCTCAGCCAAAATAATGAATAAAGATTCTGAGGCAGAAATTTTCGATGGAGCCGGCTATGACGAAAGTGCTGATTCTCCCAAACGAAAAGAAAGCAGCAAGCCTTCGCTACATAAAAACTCTTCTTCTGGGCTAAAAGCCGGATTTGCCGATGATAACAAACAATTCACCTATTACATCAATTTTTTTGAAAAATACAAAAATTCCGTGCCGCATTTATCTCGTAACATCTCCGAAAGAATCAAAATCAAAGTAGTAAATGGCAAAGGCAAACCGGTCTTTAACCAAAAGGTAGAGATCCAAAACTCGTCTGGCTCCGAAATAACAAGTGGCCAGACACATTCCGACGGCTCTTTCTTTTTTTACCCCTCACATTTCTCAGGTTCCAAGTTCTTTGTAAAGGTTAGAGCCAAACGTATCCCCTTACAGAGACAAGGAAAACGAGAAATAGAAATCAGCACTTCTAGCCAGCAAAATAAGCGTCCAGGGATGGACATTGTATTTATTATGGATACAACTGGAAGTATGGGAGAAGAGATTCGTAGGTTGAAAAATACCATTGAGATCATATACCTAAACTTGCAGGAAATTCGCAATGCCGGTAAAATTCGCTTTGGCATGGTTTTGTACCGCGATAAGGGCGATTCTTACCGGACAAGAACCATTGACCTCACGGACAACCTACAAGACTTTCAAACAGAACTCGCTAAGGTAGAGGCCGACGGTGGCGGCGATTATCCAGAAGATCTACAAGAAGCTCTACACCAAAGTATTCGAGGTATTTCTTGGAACCAACAAGCCATAAAACTTGGCTATATCATTACCGATGCTTCTCTCCACCTTGATTACCAAACTGACCTCAATTATATACAATCTTGTGAACAAGCTAAAAAGCAAGGTATCAAGTTTCATAGCATTGGTACGGGCGGACTACCCATCCAAGGAGAATTCGTACTCAGGCAAATCTCGCAACTTACCTATGGCAAATATATATTTCTTACCTATGGAGAAAAAGGAGAAAGCGAAGGGGGTAAAACAGCAAGTGTTAGCCATCATACCGGAGCAAATTATAATACCGACAAACTCGAATCAATTATTATAAAGTTCTCCCGAGAAGAAATTGAAAATATCAATGGCAAACAACAAGACACAAGCGAGTATTTTCTCGCGAACCCTAGCGATCATGAGAAAAAAGAGGAAACACTCAAACAACTCTTCCAAATGGCTTTAGGACAATTGGTGGACTATTCTAACCTACGAATCAAGCCAGATACAACTGTTTCTATCTTGCCAGTAAGCCCACAAGAAAATAGGAATTCAGAATACTTCAGTGAGCAGCTACTACTAAGCCTACGCCAAGTAAATAGATTTACTATTGTGGATAGAGACAATATGCAAAAAATCTTAGAGGAAATAAAATTTGGCCAGCAAGGTTTGAGTTCTGAAGCAGAAAGAATTCGTGCAGGAAAATTACTTGGAGCCGAAACGCTACTTACTAGCAAACTCTACCAGAAAAAAAACAACTTTGAAATGTACCTCAAGTTGATCCGTACCGAGACCGGAGAAGTTTTATCTGTATCCAAACTAGTTATTGCAAAAGATCTGGGAATATAGCCTCTTCTGAGTGTAGAGTTAAAGTTTAAGAGAATAGTCCAATCTCTTTCTTTAACTTATCATTTGGTAGAATTCCTTCTCCCCTTACCGAATACTCAGCTTTGATAGCTTGTAAAAAATACATGTCTACCTTGCCCTTTCCCTTGGCTTCCACTTTGCCGCGATACTCACAAACAAAAAAGTCTTGTACATGTTCATAGGTAGAACCCGAAATATTAATACGATTAGCAATTCCAGAAGACTCCATGCGACTTGCTGTATTCACGGTATCGCCCCAAATATCGTAACTAAATTTACTCACTCCAATTACACCTGCCGTTACAGGACCAGTGTGAATACCTATGCGAATCTGCCAATAATCGTCATGCATACTTTTTTTGATCGTTGTGATCTGGTTGATAAAAGCAAGAAACTCTAGAGCGGTGAGACAGGCATCAATAGCATGGCTTGTGTTCTTTTGCGGTAAACCACCTGCACACATATAAGCATCACCGATTGTTTTCAGTTTTTCCATACCATAGCGTTTTGTGGCTTCGTCAAATTGAGAAAAGCAACCATCGAGTTCATCCACCAATTCTTTTGGAGTCATTTCCTCAGATACTTTGGTAAATCCCACAAAGTCAGTAAACACAACGGAAACAGAATCATAATACTTTGGTGTAACCTGCCCCTTTTCTTTCAATTCTTGCGAGGTAGGAATCGGCAAAATATTGAGTAACAAACGATCCGATTTTTCCCTTTCCATTTGCACCTGTCGTAGCAAAGAAGAGCTATCAACAGCTCCAGCGACTTGTTCACAAAAACGTGAGAGCGAGGCAATTTTCTCTTTTCGCAAAACCATAACCGATTGGCTAGATGTGAAAGCAAACATAGCAATCGACTTGTTTTGTACAACCAAAGGGATAAATAGAACCGAAATCACCTGCAGATTAGAGAAAAGGTTGTGAATACCTTGTTTGTTCTTGAACAAAGGGTGGTGCACATTTGCTATGTAAAAAGGTTTGCCACGATAATAAATTTGTGTGATAAAATTACTGTCTACCAAAGCTATTTCGATGCGAGAACTATACTCTTGCACCAATACAGGAGCTTTGTCCATCATTTGGTATTTAGAGATAAGTTTCTGATTCTTTTGTTCTGGTAACCACAAAATAGCCGAATCAATTTCATAAACATCGCGAACATAGGAAAAGATAGAATCAATCACGGTATCTAAATTGGTAGTAGAATGCACAATGCGGGCAAAATCATTGAGCTTTTCCGTTTCCGCTTTTGCCTGCTCCAACTCTAAAGTTCGAAGCTTCACTTTCTTCTCTAAGTTTTCAGACAAATCCGTAATCTGTTCATAGGCTCGGTTGAAACGTCGTGCCAAAACAGCAGATTGTACAAAGGCAAAAAGAAACAGACCAACAGGAGATAGAACAGGAGTAGGCAACAAAAATGTATTGTGAAAAATATCATGCACGCCTACCGAAAAAAGAATCATACAACCAAACAAAAAAAACTTAGCATTATAACGTCTATGTAAGATACTCAGGACCATGCTATAAAAAAAAATAAGTATGGCAAAGATAGAAAATACCTGGTACATTCGTAAGGTATGAGAAAAATAGTAGGGAGATAGAAAGATTACTAGTAAACTAAACAACCCTCCTATACCTAAAATAAAACGTACCGCAAAGTTAGAAACATCCTCAGGAAACAAATTCTTTAAAAAAAGAGCAAATAGAGGTATAGCGATGTAATATCCTAAGTATTCCAACCTCTTAATACTCTCATACGGAATTCCAGGTAACATATTTTGCACCACTGTTTCTCCTGTGATTTGCATACGGAAAGCAACAACTAAACATATCAGAGCAAACCAAAGTGTAGTCCGATCCTGTTTGCGAAACGCGAATAGTACCAAATGGTACAAACCCATCATAATGATTACATCACTAAGAAAGCCTTCCCACCATAGATTCATCAGTTCTAATTCACCAATGTTGTCAAAAGTTCCTAATACCATCGAATACCAAAACCCACCCCTAGCATTTTGAAAATTAGCGATTTGTACAACCAACTGCTGTTCTGATTGGAAAGACAAACTAGTATATATTACACGAGATTCTCCTCTGGTTTCACTTAGGGTTCGTCCGACCTTGCCATTGCTGCTTAAAAGACCTTCATTACTGAATAATTTGTATGCGGTACCTACATACGGACAACGTAATTTCAAAGGAGGCAAATTTTTAGGCAAAAGTAGTTTGAGCCGAAAAGTAGCAAACCCTTTCCCTCCTAGTTTTTTTCCATCCACTTCATAATCATTCCAAAAAGATGGAATCTGCATCATTCCCGTAAGCCGAGCTGAACCAGATTGGTCTGGTAAAAAATTTTGCTCTGTCAGGAGTTGCTGCCAATAAAACTCCCATTCACCGTTTAAATCTATTGTAGGATTATTTTCAAAGTCCCAATTGCGCAAATCGATTACCCCATAGTGAGCTTTTGGGGGTTCTTTTACCGGACTACAAGCAAAAAATACACTGAAAAGCAATATCAAAATGTGTGTGTATATGCTTTGGTAGAACTTCATAAAAAGCTAATGTCTAAAAGTTATCCCTTTTCACAAGCCTGTCAACTGGTTTTATAAACGGTCAACAAATCCAAAAGTAGGACTGTAATCATATACATTTTTTTCCTTTTGTATTGTATTTGGTATAAAGATTGACATTTGATTTCTAATTAGAGTTTTTTGAACCAATGGATCAAATACAAAAGAAACGTATATTGGGTATTGATGTAGCGCGGGCAATAGCCGTTGCTGGAATGATCATTGTGAATTTCAAAGTAGTCTTTGGCGAAACGGGAGATAGCTGGTTAAAGCCGTTTGCAAACTTTTTTTTCGGCAAAGCAGCCGCTGTATTCGTAGTCCTGGCAGGTATAGGGCTTGCTATGATGACAAACAAAGCTGTAGAAATGCAAGACCTGGAAAAATTAAAAACAGCCCAAAAAAAGATATTCAAAAGAGCAATTTTCCTCTTTATCGTCGGACTTTCGTACTCGTGGATCTGGCCGGCGGATATTCTGCATTTCTATGGAGTTTATATGTGTTTAACACTCTTTTTTATAAACAGACCTACAAAACAATTATTCATTGCAGCTGTGAGTATTATATTGGTTTTTCCCATTTTAGTTTTATTCTTAGATTATAACAAAGGCTGGATTTTTGAAATTTGGCATTATACTGACTTTTGGACTTTAAACGGTTTTTTCAGAAACTTACTCTTCAATGGATTTCATCCAGTTGTTCCCTGGTTATCTTTTATGTTCTTCGGATTGTGGTATGGAAGACAAAATTTATATGATGAAACCTTTTTAAAAAAATCATTTAAAATAAGTTTGGCTGTTTTCCTCTCTACCCAAGCATTGACAATAGGGCTAAGCCAATGGATTTACAGTAGGAATGCAAAACCCAATGAATTTTTACAACACTTATTTGGTACTGCACCCATGCCTCCCTTACCCTTTTATATGATAAATGGCATTTCAGTAGCAATCGTTTTAATTTCCACCTGTATACTCATCGCAAATAAATACGAAAATAATTGGCTCATCAGAGCACTCAACAGAACCGGCCAACTGGCATTAACATTTTACGTAGCTCATGTGGTTATTGGAATGGGTGTTATGGCAGATGAGGACTCAGCTAAATTTGGCAAATATTCTATAGACTTTTCCGTGACTTACGCATTAACCTTTAGTTTATTGTGTATAGTGTTTGCAAATATATGGTTGCGATTTAGAAAGTCAGGCCCTTTAGAATGGTTGATGCGGAAACTAACGGATTGAATCATCACGATCTTCCTAGCAAGTATTGACTTAAAAATAGAAAATAAAAAAGTACAGGCCATTATCGACTTCGATACTGGTTTGATTGGATTCACAGAGAAAGTAGGAGAAAAGTACATTGAATATGTATATGTGCAAAGTCCTAAAGAGTTTAAAGAAGCACTATTTGAGCAATTGCAACTTATTTTAGAAAATCGTAATTTCGGCAATATGAAGATCTGCAGAAAGGGAGATTTGGCAGATAAGTTCTACCAATTGCTTCCTAAACAAGGGTTGTAGGCAATGGAGATAGTGTATTCCTAAATAGAAAAGTTTATTTCAAACGATTGTACATAGAGAAAAACATTTCATTTGGCAATAAACCATATTCATCCATAGAAAGGTCCGAATGGATCTGGTTCAGGAAGTACATTTTTACCATTCCCTTACCTTTGGCCTGGATTTCCCCTCTGTATTCGCAAGCAAAAAAGTCTTTTACAAGTAGCCAAGTATTATGCGATATATTTATTTTTCCAGGGACACCGGTAGACTCCATACGAGAAGCAGTATTGACAGTATCCCCCCAAATATCATAAGCAAACTTATTCTTTCCGATTACACCTGCAGTAATTGGACCCGTATTCATCCCAATTCTTAGTTGCCAGTAAGGAAAGTTGATGGACTGTTTGATTTTCTCCATTTGGATCATAAACTCTCGAAACTCAAGGGCAGCAAGACAGGCATCAATAGGATGTGTATTATTTTCAACGGGAAGCCCACCAGCACACATATAGGCATCCCCTATTGTTTTTAGCTTTTCCAGTTGATTACGTGATACGACATCATCGAATTGGGAAAAACATCCATCCAACTCTTTTACAAGATCAGCCGGGCTTATAGTTTCAGCAATTTTTGTAAAACCAACAAAATCGGTAAAGAGAACAGTTACACTATCATAGCTGCGTGGCTCTACAAAACCGGATTCTTTTAACTCTTCTGCTACCGTCCCAGGCAATATGTTTAGTAGAAGCTTTTCTGATTTTTCACGTTCTTCATGGACTTTCTTTAAAAGAGAAGTTGTATTCACGGCACCAGCAATTTGTTCACAAAATTTCTGTATGGTAGATATTTCTTTGTGAGACAAATTTAATGTTTTTTCATCTTTTCGAGTTAAAAACAAGAGACCAATCGAATGTTCATTCACAACAAGAGGTTCTAACAGAAAAGAGCGAACATGGAATGCATCGACAAAATTCTTATCAAATTTATTGGAGACAGTTTTAATTCGTTTCACATAAAAAGGTCTGCGGCGTAAAAAAGTTTTAGCAATCACTCCATTATCCTCTCCAATCGGGATTGATTCGTTGTATAGAAAATTTGACTGTTCCTCATTCATACTGGTTTCTTGGGAAAAGCTATAAAAATTTAGTTTTGTTTCTTCTTTATTTGGCAAAGCCAGAAGAATAGCATCTATAGCAAAATTCAATCTTATATATTCAAAAACTTTTTCAAGAATCGTATCAAAGCTGGTTGACTGGTTCAGGTTTTTAGAAAACTCATTCAATAGTTCTACTTCTTCTCGGAGTCTTTCTGCCTTTGTCTTCTCTTCCTGAATTTGTTTTAATAGAGTAGAAGTTTGTATAGCTCCTGCAACCTGATTGGTAAAGCGTACAATAGCCTGGATATCCTCTAAAGACAATTTTAACCTATGTCCGTGTTTCGTAAAACACGCAACACCTATGACAGTATCATGTATAATTAGAGGGACTTGCAAAACAGATTTAACATCCAAAACTTTTACAAGCTCTTTATCCTTACCTTGTATTTGTACTTTACGAATACTTCGCAGATACATGTGTTTCTTTTTGTTTACGACATGCCAGAGAGACCCAGTTTCTTTTTCCAGGGGAGCATTAAAGTTTTGCACATAGCGTACAGCACTTAAAGGGAAACCACCCATACTCCTGGGAACCTTTAAAGTGAATATTGTATTCTTTTCACTATCTACCTTGAGCAACCACACACCTTCGATACCAAAAGTTTCTCCTACATAATCAAAAATATCTTTTAAAATATCATCGAGGTCTGTCATAGAGTTTATTCGATTGGAAAACTCATTTAATTTTTCAATCTCATTCATAGCTTCCTGAGTTGATTTGAGTTTTTTCTTTAATTGTATATAATCACGCGTGCTCATGGGAATGTTGTTGAATCTAAAGCTACTCTATAGGAAATCGTGTGTCAACACCTTAAATAAGGTTAAGAAAAGTTTGCTGAGCATAATGACACTCTCTACAGGGTAAAAGCCTGTCCCAAAACAAAACTACAGACTCTTACAGCTTGATTTTACATAAAAATAGACATATTTTAGGACATGCAGTAGGCATTTTTTCTTGAGTCATAAAGCAAGCCTTGCGTGGTTTCACCTCTCTCTCCATTTAGAACAGTTGTAAAAAACTCCTTTACAACTGAATTGGTGTCTTCATGAAAAATGCCATGAGTATTTCTTACGTTTTCACCATCAGTAAAGTCAAAATAAATTGCCTTTCTTGAATTTAGATTTCTAGCAGTTCGTCCAAGGCGATCTTTTTGAAAATTAGCATCAGACCATTTTAAAACCCAATCATTTTCATTAATCGTTATATATATCCTTTTTCCTGCCTCAATCCTATCAACCCATTCAGCATGACCTTCATTATCAACATCTGCTTGGCAAAGTATAATATTATCAAAAATTCGTGTTTCATCTTCATAAATTGAATCTATAACATAATTCTGAAATAGATAGTTTCCAAGACTATATGCCATAAAAGAAAATTTAACATCACATTTTAATAATGAATTCCTATTAAACGGCTCTTTAAGATAACGGCCTAATTTTTCAAGAGTAGAATCAAGGGCTGCATTAGATGCTTTAGCTGTCCGTTTTGCATGTCGGTATTCTTTGGTAATAAATCCTCCCGGATTTGATGGCCAAGAAAATGCAATTACTTCTACTGAATGTTTCTTTTCTATTTCGAATGCTTTCTCAATATTTTCTTCAAAAGATTGGTTAAACCCATGTACAAAAAAAATACAATTCTTTTTATCATTGATTAATTTATTGCGAAGTTGATCAAACACCTTTTTTGACGGGATATTGTCATCAGTTAGATTTACAGGTTCTTCAATTAATCGTATTTGCCATTTACCATCTCGTTTAGCTGCATAAGCCAACCGAACTTCATTCGGCCCTTTGTGATTTACAATTTCACCAAAAGCACTTGCATTACCTACACCATTTTTAAAATTGCTAATATCAATATTTCTATTCGTTACAATAAGCATACTTCTCTCCTCTATTCTCCGTAGATTTGTCCTAAATCAAATTTCAATTGCCTTTTTATTATCAATTAACCATCTTTCCTGAAAAGCATAACATGCAGCCCATCCGTTAACAGAAGCAGCAACAGGAAATTTTTTTTTATTACCCAAGTTATAGGAGATAATACCACTCCTAAATTATGAAAATTTGTAGAAAGGGAGACTTGGCAGATGCATTCAATAAATTGCTGCAAGAGCAAGATTCGTAGGGAATCCAATATATTTCTACACTGCTTGGGCAATATAATAGCTGACTTTCTTTTGAACGAGGTCATCCTGTGAATGAATTTTTATATGACGCCTAAATTTACCTTTGCCTTCTAAAATAGCATCTGCATCTGTAAATGTGGCTCCATCGCTAAACTCAATAGACATATGCTTTTTATATATAAAAATCCCACCTAGCATTCGGCCTTGCCGAGTAAATAGCAAACCTCCGTATTTAATACCTTCCTCGATATTCTTGCTCGCCTTGAAAAATAAGGTTCGTATAACTAGCACAAGTTCTAACTGCTGCTTCGACATAAGTCCAATATCTGCAAGAAAATCATTCACTGCGTCAACCCTAGATACATTCATATCATTGTTCCTACCTTAAAAATTTTTACTCTGCCAACACCCGTAAAGCGACAAAAAACCCAACCCAGAGAGGCACTCCGATAATACCTGTATTATCCGGGTGTGGATCAAACACTAGCTCAAACTCTCTCGAAACCAAAGAACGGGCCACAACAGCATGTCGGTGGTTTCCACGTGGGCTATTGCCAGCAAGAATACACAAACTATCCGGTGCAGGAAAAGCGAGTTTTCCGGCTTCCAAGTTAACTTTCAAAAAACTCAAATTACGAGTTTGCAACCATTCTTGCAAAGCCATTCGATAATCTGCTGCTTCTACAAAATTAGGAACATCCTCTAAGGGTAGAGAAAAAAGAGTCGCCACGCAAGCTTGCAACGCATTCCCCTTACCGGCACTAAAATCTGTTTGGTATACTGGTTTCATATGGTACTATTTTTCACACCGCACTTTGTTGTGTGGTAGCGTTCACCCATTTCGAATAACAACTTAAGTAAAACCTAGTACAACAACAAATATCTACAAGTGATTTTCTTCGAACTACAAACTAAAAAATGCAATTGACTTTTGACAAATTTATTATATACGTTCCACTATGAGTGAAGAGCCTAAAGAAAAGAAACAGAAAAAAAATAAGCAGGGTGAAGGGGATACAAAGCAACCTAAAGAAAAGGACGATCAGGTTAAAGCAGAAGAGAAACAACCGGAAGAAAAAATCAAGTTTTCTTATGAAATAGCTGGCAAACAAGCAGAACAGCTAGAAGAAGCTGAAAAAGCTATTGGTGGTTTTGAAAAACTCGTTAAGCTCTTTCTTCGCTCCAAGTTTCTCGGTTCTACCATCAAATTTTTTGGCACATACATTCCTATTATCAACAAGATTCCCCTCAAAAAAATTGAAGCCAATATTACTTCTTTATTTGCCATCTCTGTCCGCTTACTAACAGTTCTACTCGCAAGTTCTTTGATTCTTGCCTCTTTTCAGGGTATTTTTGATGAGTCTCTAATTTTAAACGCACTGAAAGTCCCCGGTAATTTTCAAAAAGACGGTATGGATGGAACCGAAGTATCTAGCAGATTGCTAAGCGAATTAAAAAAGATCCAAGAGGTTGCCCAAAAAACTACTCCATTAAAAATTGATGAAGGAAATTCAGAGGTTGCACTATCAACTAATGCAGGGAATTCTAGACAGCAGAGCAATTTCTCTCAGATTTTAGAAAATAACTTTGATAGCAGTATTGATGCGGAAGAAGATGTTGTCATTATGGGAGTTTCTTTAAACTCTATCAAGCAGATCATCAGAAGTGCCTTAGGTATAAGTGACAAAACTGTTTCGGGTAGCATCATCCAAAGAGGGGACAATTTAGAAATATCTCTAAGAATTTCTGAACTTGATGTAGTTTATATTAAAAACCTGCCCATCGAAAAGAAAAAAGTTTACGACACCCTTGATACCTTAGTTGCTATTACAGCACGGGAAGTTTTAGAGCAAATTGATCCTCTTATGATCGGTTGGTTCGAATACAATTCTAAGAATTATGAAAAAACAATTAAATTTTGTGATACACTTCTAACCGAAAAGAAACCAATCAAATATAAATTATTAGTCCTCAAAGGTTTTGCCCAATACCAATTGAAGCGTTACAACAAAGCGATTGATAATTTTAAACGGGTGATAGATTTTTCTTTGGATACCCTACTCGCCACCCAGGGACTTTTATCTTCTTTATACGCCCAAAAAGAGTACCAACAAATAGAAACCATAGCCACAAAAGATATCCTAGAAAAGAACTCTAAGAATTATATCGTTTATGATTTCTTATACCTGGCATTACTCAAACAGAATAAAACCGAAGATGCGATTGAGGTTTTAGAAGAACAAATTAAAAAGTTCCCCAAATACGCTAAGGCTTATTATAACTTGTCATTTCTTTTATTGAACAATACAGAAAGAGCAATTCTATTATTAAAAAAAGCCATCCGCTTGCAACCTGAAGTATACTATTATTATACTGGACTGAGTTACCAACTATGGCGACAAAAGAAAAAACAAGAAGCAATCCAACAAATCTACAAAGCAATCGAGCTAAATCCAAAGGCAAATGATTATGTACCCTATTTCGACTTTGCCAGAGCTTTTGAGTTTGCAGGGAAAAACAAGGAAGCAATTGAGTATTATAAAAAATCAATTAAAATAAATCCAAATTTTTCCTTTGCACATACCAGCTTAAGTATTCGTTATTTTCAATTGGAAAAATATGAAGAGGCAATTTTCGAAATGGAAAAAGCCATAAAATTAAAACCAAATCATTCTCAAGGACATTACTATCTTAGTATGTACTATGGTAAATTAGGGAAAAGACAGCAGGCAGAGAGATCTTTTCAAGAAGCAAAGCGGTTAAACCCTAAACAAAAGGAAAGACCCTTTAAGTAAGATTTTTTTATACAAGGGGTATTCCTTTAGAAAAAAGAAATACCGTTCTGATGTGGAAAGTGACAGGGAGATACCAAGCAATGTCCAATAGACAATTTTGCGAGTTCAAATCATACCTCAACAAATCAGACTGGTATGAGTAAAATATACTTGACTCCATTTTACTCATGAGTAAAATGGAGTTGTGTCTACTTTACAGACAAGATATCTTTACCAATTTATCAAGCAAGACTTGCAAGAAAGGATGGTTTTCGTAGGAGGGCCACGACAAGTGGGTAAAACAACACTGGCTCAATTGCTTATTAAGAACTATCGTGACCGCCATCCTGCTTATTTGAATTGGGACAATTTAGAGCACCAGATGCTGATTAAAAACAGGGGATGGCCAAGTGACGAAAAGCTAATCATTTTTGATGAAATCCACACATACCGCAATTGGAGAAATCTGGTAAAAGGTTTTTATGACACCCTAAAAAATACTCATTCTTTTCTCATCACTGGATCTGCTCGTTTGGATCACTTTCGCAAGGGTGGTGATTCTCTCTTAGGTCGTTACCATTACTATAGGCTTCATCCTTATACCCTAAATGAAATTGGCAATTCGGATGAGAACCTCCAGCGTCTATTTCGATTTGGTGGTTTTCCTGAATCCTACCACAAAAAAAGCGATCGCTTTCTACGCAGGTGGCACCGAGAACGCATTCATAAGTTGGTGAAAACAGACCTGCATGATTTGGAAAATGTGCAAGATCTGGATAAAATGCAACTGCTTGCAGAAGAATTACCGAACCGTGTTGGTTCTCCCCTTTCCTTCAAAGCGTTAGCCGAAGACCTACAAATTGATTTTAAAACCTGCAAACGTTGGATCAATATTCTCGATTCCTTATATTATGCCTTTACAATTTCTCCTTACGGTGCTCCTAAAATCAGAGCTGTAAAAAAAGAACAAAAGTTGTATCTATGGGACTACAGCCAAATCGAAGATCCAGGTGTCCGTTTTGAAAATATGATTGCGTGCCAACTGTTGAAGTACTGTCACTTCCATGAGGACAGTGATGGACAGAACATGGAATTACGCTTTGTCCGTGACACTGATAAACGAGAAATTGACTTTGTTGTGCTAAAAAATAAAAAACCTATCTTTGCTGTGGAATGCAAAGTCGGAGAAAAAAATCTATCCAAACACATCCTATACTTTGCCGAGAGGACTCCTATTCCCAAATTTTACCAGGTTCATATGGAAACAGCAGAAAGACAAATATCTGATGGTATTTCTCTCATGCCCTTACAGAAATTTTGCAAATTAGAAGAAATGCCTTGATCGGTACCAATACTGATCAAATTTATTTAAAAAGGTAGGTAATACATGCCAAAAGTCGCAATCTGTATCGATGTTCCTGATCAAGATAAAGCTGTTGCATTTTACACCCAAGCACTGGACTGTGAATTTATAAAACGATCTAAGGAGCATAGTGAGTTATCCGCCAATGGAACTACCATCTATTTGGGCGAAAAGCCATCTGGAAGCAATCCCCTACTCCAAGGGGAAGCTGTACGCGACTACCAACGCCATTGGACTCCTATCCATCTCGACTTTATTGTCACTAACCTCGAAGAATGTGTTGCTAAGGTCTTAGAACACGGAGGTGTGAAGGAAGGTGAAAAGAGTGGAGACTGGGGAGCCATAGCGTTCTGCTCCGACCCCTTTGGCAATGGTTTTTGCGTAATGCAATATGCCTCTTAAAAGACTTTCAAATTTGGCAAAAAATTATTTACAATGACACGATCAATCGCATGAGTCATAATCATCACTAATATCTATCGTACTTATAGCTATTACAAATTGAATAGGGAAAGTGAATAGGTCTATCACAAAAAGTACGGGAGTTATTGCATACAGCAAAGAACCTAAAAAGTAGCTCTGTGTGTGCTTATTCTTTTCATCTGTCCAGTTTATATTGAAGACATTAAAACCCTGGCTTTTAAAGTTATAAAAAGTTGCATATGTATAATCAGTTACATCCATGTTACCTGAGATCATAAATATTGCATTTGCTTTTCGTCTTCTCCACTTTCGTTTATACAACCTGTATAGAATTTTTTTGATTTCTTGTTTTTTTTCTATCACATAAAAATATTCAAAAGTGCTAGTATCATATCTCTCGATCACATGTAAAATTGTTTGTTTGGAATTGACATAGTAGATTTTTTTTAAATTTCGAGGGTTGTAGTATACAAAGAAGTCTTGTTTATCCAAACTTTTATAGTTACAATTTAACGTCATCCTGATATAACGTGCTGTTTTTTGTTCAATTTTAATTAATAAGGCATCCTTTCCCCCTTTCTCCTGATTACAAGGTTTGAGATCATTTGCATATACAATTGCATTGGGACTGGGATTATTCACCTGATAACAAATAGGTTTGCCTTTTTCTAATGTATATGCACGTATATATTTGGGTTCTTTACTTTGATAAGACTTTGTTTTGATTTGTAATTTACTAATTTCATGAAAGTTTTTGCTGCTAATAGGGTTAATTGGAAATACATCCTTTTCACCCTTGATATAATCACTTGCTTTGGTTATCGTAAAAAACGTCAGACAATTAAGTGACATCAAGACATTGAGCACAACAAAAATCAAAAAAATCCAATGTTCTTTTGAAAAGGTTCCCATAATAGTTCTATTGTTTTACTCCTCCCCCTCCCCTTGCAAGGGGATTTTTATTCTTGTGACCCTTAAAAGAAAAATACCTAATCCAGAGAAATAGATAGGCATCGGCTATAGATCCTTAGCTTCAGCTGTATACCAGTGAGCATTACTATTCTCACGTACTAGAACGTACTCATTTGTAGATACCTCATAGCAATACCATTAATTTGTATGCTTACCAGTAATATCTAATTTTACAAAATAAAATGCTGGCACAAGAATTAGAACAATAAAGGTTCCAAACATCAGTCCGTATGCTAACGCAAGGCACATAGGACTGATGAAGGGATCATAGCCGCCAATGGCATATCCTGTTGGCAGCAATCCTACAACGGTCGTTGCTGTTGTGAGTGATATCGCTCTTAATCTATGCTTCGCTCCTTCTACAATTGCTTCATAGTTCATTCCATTTTTTTTAGCTATATCTAGAATGGTAAAGATCATAACCATAGAGTCGTTTACAATGATCCCAGCAAGGCCAATGATACTGATAATCGCAAACATAGAAAGGCTCATTCCGTGTGCCCAAACTGCGAAAAGGATTCCTGAAATTGCAAAAGGAATCGCACTCATCACAATAAACGGGAGTGTAAAAGAATTTAAGATCAACGATATAGCCAAATATATTCCAAGAATAGCGATGATTCCAGCTAAGGCAAGGCTACCAAACAATTCTTTATTATCCTTAGATTCTCCAACAATAGAGATTTGGTATTCTGTAGTAGGTTTGAATTTCTCTTTCAATTTCCTGTTTGCCTTAGCGGTAGACAGTTTTGACTTATCCAACTGGGCGTAAACAACCACTGTTCTTTTTCCATCGATATGATTGATTTCTGCTAAGGAAGTCCTTTCTTCGAACCTAACAAAATTTCCAAATTTGATCAGGTGTCCTTCTTTATTGGCTACACTCAATTCTTTGAGGAAATTCAAATCTTTGACATTTTTCTTGTTAATTTTTAACCGTAAGTCTATA
This sequence comes from Spirochaetota bacterium, assembly GCA_039028475.1. Classification (GTDB taxonomy): domain Bacteria; phylum Spirochaetota; class Leptospiria; order Leptospirales; family Leptospiraceae; genus JBCCIA01. The sequence continues at coordinate 20,607 of JBCCIA010000001.1, forward strand.
TTTTTATTATTCTCGACAAAGTTAGAAACGATGATCCCATCGAATGATATTTTGATGATTGTTAAAACATCTTCCACCGTTATTTGCATTCTTTCCAGCTTCTTGTAATCTATCAATAGGTTAATTTCAGGCTTACCAAATAGCCTATCATCCTTGGTATCATAGACTCCCTCTAATTTCTGCAAATATTCCTTCACTTCTTTTATTTTCTGCAACCTTAGTTCATCTGTCTTCGCTGCTATTCTTACTTCAATGGGATATCCTACAAGAGGGCCTTGCTTGATGAGTTCGAACAAAAATGCAATCCCTTCTCCTTGAAAGGATTGATTTACTTTTTGTCGTAGATCTGATAGGATTTCTGATGCCAATCTATCTCTGGTTTCAAAGTCGGAAAGGTAGACAAAAATAATTGCCAGGTTTGTATCAGTTCCTCTAATCGTTTCAATTCTCTTGGAATGAGTTCCAATTCTCGAACTCACTCCAATCAGTTCGCCCGCCCCCAGTGTTTGGATGATTTTCTCTAACTTCTCAATATTTTTCAAAGCATTTTGTGGGGTAATACCCGCAGGTTGCGTCACTTGGATTGTCAGCGAGTCTACAGCTTCCTGTGGAAAAGCTTCGAGTTTAAGAAAATTTTTCGCAACCAATAGAGAAGATACAAATAGCACTACGAAAAATCCGATGACAACATAGCGAAATCTTTTCACAAACAATAACACTTTCTCATAAAAATTCTCAGCGATCGTCATAAATCTCTTCTTTGTTTTAGCCACAGGCTTGCCGTGTGCCAGATGGACAGGTAACAAGAAGTATGTATCAATCAGAGACATGAAAAGAGCGATGCAGACAACTGCTGGCATCGCCCAGACAAATTTCCCAGGGAGTCCTCCCAGTTTTGCAATAGGACTGTAGGCAATCATTGTAGTTAGAGATGCCCCAAAAATAGGCAACCAAACTTTTTTAACAGCCCGAACACTGGAATCCTTCCCCCCATACCCGTTTTCCTTCTCACTATTTACCTGTTCGGCCATGACAATCGCATCGTCCACGAGCATTCCAATTACCAGGACACAGCCACCCAGAACTATCGAAGTGATGGACATTCCCAATAGATCCAAAATGAGAAATGTTCCCATGAAGGATAGGGGAATGCTAAAGGATGTCCAACAAGCAGTTCTAAAATCTAATGCAAAGAGTAAGATTAGAAAGACTAACAACATACCAACAGCGGCATTGCCAAGTAGTAGCTTGATTCTGTTGCGTGTAAATTCAGACTTATCGTTGAAATAGTTGATTTTGATAGACTCTGGTACATGTAGCTTGCTTATACTCTCTTTAACCTTATCGATAGTCGCGACAATATCTGCATTGGCTTTCTTTTTTAAGATAAGGGAAACTCCTGTTCTGCCTCCATTGCGAACGATCAGCTTTCTATCCTCGGAAGACCTGGTAATGGTCGCAACGTCTTTTAACAATACTCCGCCACCTTCAAAGTTTCTTCTAATACTTACATCCAATACATCTTGGATAGATTGAAACTTTGAGTAGGCAACAATTTGTCTTTCCCCTATGGAAGACTCCAAGCTGCCGCCACTGCCTTCGACATTTCTTTTACTGATTGCCTGTGAGATTTGTCTCAAATCGACGTAGTTTTCATTGGCCTTTTGGGGATCTATCTCTATGTGGTATTCTTCATCGTCCAAGCCTACGGTATCAACCGATGCGACCCCTTTTACCTTTCTGATTTCAGATTCCATATAGGGTATGAAGGAACGTAAAGTTCTATTTTCTCCCACCAGGACAATTTGTAAAATTCCCATTTCGTCCGTAGAGATCATTTGGTAAATAGGAGATTTCGCAGTAGGAGGTAGACCCTGTATGGATGCTAAGGCGTTGCCAATTTCATCATATACTTTTGCAAATTGGCTTGGATTCAGGTCATCATCTGCAATCACTTGAATTTTTGATAGACTTTCCTGGGATGTAGAAAGTATCTCTTTTACATTTGCAATGTCTCCTAGCTTTTCTTCTATGACTGATGTAACATTTACTTCGACATCTTTTGAGGACGCACCGGGATAGAGTGTTGTGATTGTTACCATGTTCAGTGCTACAGAGGGAAAGCCTTCTTTTTTCATTTGCAATAGTGTGGTCACTCCCAATAAAAATAGAGCTATCACAGCGATGTTGACAAACATGGGTCTTTCTATAAAAAAACGTGTGAGCTTATGCATAAAATTCCTCCACAAAATTTCTGCGAGTAAATACTGATTTTACATTAAACTTCATTGAGTTTCTTTCTACATGGGGAAGATAATTTGTGTTCATTCTTGAGTAGACATTTAATGATTCTACCTCCACCAGGCATTGTCCACAAGCAATACTTCTTTACATCCTGCTTACAATACGATGCACCTTTTTTACCTGTTTTCTTTAGCGAAGATTTTAGCGTTGCCTTACAAGTTTTGGAAAGCTCGCTTTCATTTTCTAATAAGCATTGGATGGTGTGAATGGTTCTATTAGATGTTGTAGAACAGAGTCTTGCTTTATCTTGCTTACAGTTTGCAAGAATTTGCTTCTTATTTTGAGCTTGTGCATGTGAGCTAAAAATGAGTAGTAAAAGTAAAAAATATTTTTTCATAGATTTCCCCTTGCTTTACTTCTTAGAATACCCCTTGGGACAGGAAAAGTCGACCGGGTGTATCAACTTGAATGAAAAAAAGTGTTCGAGTGGATAAGATCCTACAAATTCAAAGGAACATTTACTGGAATACCATTCAAAAATAGCGACAGGCATTCATGAAAAGTTGAGTTAGGAAATTATATTTCATAGATCAGCTACTTTTATGTATAGCTCATTCTTGACAAAAAATAGATTAAATCAAAATATACCAAAATGGCAAAAGATTTATTTCATAATGCAGTAAAAAGGGCATTAGAAAAAGATGGATGGACTATTACAGATGACCCTTTTGTGATTCGAGATGGCAAAATAGCTCTCGAAGTGGATTTAGCAGCAGAAAAATTTATAGCTGCAAGAAAAGGAAAACAGCAAATTGCAGTTGAAATAAAAAGTTTTCTGGGTTCTATAGTTAATGAATTTAATTCTGCATTAGGTCAGTATTTGGGTTATTTACAAATAATATTGAAGAAGGAACCTGATAGGTTTTTATATTTAGCTATTCCGCAAGATGTAAAAGATAAAATTATGACCATTGGTTATTATAAGAATTTAATTCAAAAATATAGATTAAAAATTTTAGTTTATGACCCTAGTAATGAGGTAATTTCAGAATGGATAAATTAGATAATTATCGAGAAATTATAATAGAAGTTATTAAAAATTTTACAAAACCAAATTCTGCTTATTTTTCAGAAATCGATGTTCAAGTTATTATAGATAGGGAAAATGACCACTATTTTTTATACTATGTTGGTTGGGATGATTTAGAAAGAGTTCATGACTGTATTTTTCATTTTGATATAATTGAAGACAAAGTTTGGTTACAAGAAGATAATACAAATACTGAGGCAGGATTATTACTGGTAGAAAAAGGCATTCCTAAATCTGATATAGTTCTAGGTTTTCAGGCACCATATAAAAGAAAATATACCGAATTTGCAGTGGTTTAGTTGTGTAATCTCCAAAACTGCCTTTATAGTGCTGGTTCTAGCTACAGAATATAAAGAAGAAAAAACTCTTGACCCTCAAATGCACCTTACTGTACTATGGTCATGAAATAGTGTCATAAAACACTAAAAGCAAAAAGAGCCTTGTAAGTGAAAAGCTCTCCGCCCGGTATCGTCTACCAAACTAACTCCGGACGGAGAAACAACACCCATAAGGTGGTAAAGAAAATTCTGTGTACCCTCAGTACACGGTCAAGTCTTTTCCACCCCTGGGTAAACTATAATTACAGCAAATAGGAGAACCCTACATGGAAAATGAAACCGAATACACAGACTACAAAGGTCTACTCGATCGCTTAGAAATCGTCCTGGATCGCCTACACAAATCCAGAACCTATTCCTGGAAACGCCGCAAACTCTACCACAAGCTGGGTATGAAACAGCTCAAGCTATTGCGACAAACTCTAGAACCAATGGACGGTTAGGTATCACCAAAAATGCACCTGTAGCTTGGAAACAGGTTATGGGTGTGCTCAAGTGAAATTATAATAAGAAAAATAAAAATACGATTTACAGCGTGTCTGAAAATAAGTATATTCTTTAACCAAAAGCAAGCTGCAAGAGCCTGTAGTAGTGTTTTAAGACAGGCTCTTATACAGCCTTAAGGTATTGTACCAAAATATTCGACTTCTTGCTCTAAGACAATTCCTGACTGTTTTTCTACCTTTTCTCGTGCTAAACGAATCAGATAGTCTACATCAACTGCTTTTGCCTGTCCTGTGTTTACAATGAAGTTGCAGTGTTCAGGAGAGAGAAGCGCATCTCCTTTGCTTTGCCCACGTAGTCCTACCCTGTCGATCAATTTCCAGCTTTTCAGAGGAGTGCCGTCATTATCTTGCCCTTTGGGGTTTTTGAAAATAGAACCGGCACTTCTCTTGTTGGCTGGTTGCGAAGAGTTGCGTCTTTCCCTTTTTTCTTTCAAAGATTCTTGTATATCTGCTAGGTTTCCAGGAGAAAATTTAATCTTGATCCCAGTAATGATGCAGTTCTTATTTTCTAAAAATTCCGTATACCGGTAGCCAAATTTTATTTTATCTTTGTGGATGCGCTGCCAAGTCGTATCTAAAAAGACATCTACGTATTCGATAAAATCAAAGAGTTCTCCTCCATAACAACCTGCATTTTGCACGACTGCTCCGCCAATCTTACCAGGGATCGTACTTAGGAATTCTCCTCCTGTATAGCCTTGTAGGGCGATCTTGCGAAATGTTGGAGTTGTATTGCAAGAGGAGCCTATGTAAAAACCGCTGTCCTCTTCTTGCTGGTATTCCTTGAATTGGCCGCCTAAAAATAAAGTGATAAAATCATCGGGGTGATCGGATATGAGTAAGTTGGAGCCACCACCTAGGATTTTGTAGGGAAGTGCTTCTGTTTTTAATAAGACTAAGGTTTCGTACAAGTGTTCATTGTTTTGCGGTTCAATGATGAGAGGACTCTCTCCACCAATGGTAAACGGGCAAAAAGACGAAAGTATGAGTTTTTCACGGAAGGGGATTTGGTGGTTGTACAATTTCTCCTTACATTTCTGCAATAAAGAAGTACTGAGAAGGTTCGAATTCATCTTTTCTAAGAACTTTTGGAATTTGTGGTTAAGTTCTCTAAAATTTCTTTGCGAATCGTTTTGACGATCTCTTGTTTGCCAAACATTTTTCCTTGTCTGTCTTGCAGATAAAACGTATCCTTGGCTCTACTCGTTACTGCATCCGTTTCGATATAGGCTCGGATGATATTGATTTCATATTTCAGAAGTACCGCAGAAAGGTGGTAGAGAAGACCTCTGCCAGAATCAGCCTCAATATAAAAAACTGTACAATCCTTACTCATATCATCTTGGAAAATGAGTTCGGGTTGTTCACGAAAGAAAAATATGGGTTTTTTACTCACGCTTTTTTGTGGGAGAGGAGGTTTTTCTGGGCTTCCTGAAAAAATAGAGTCCAGCATAATACCAATTTCCATTGCATTGCGGGCATTGTCGGAACCTGGTAGTTGTATACGCAAGACATTGTAGGAATATTCTTTTTCATTTTCCATGATGGTGTTGATTTCACCTGAAATAATATCCCAGCCTAGTTCAAAGATAACCGATGCCATGCGGTGAAAGGTTCCAATTTCCGTTACTTCGGTTTTTAAGGTAATGATGAAACTATCGTCTTTATCTTTTTTGTATTGGAATTGAATCATAAGTTATTTTCCTAGTGCAAATCTCATTTTGGAACCATTGCTATTTATTCTTGCTGTATTCATATTCAAGGAGACACTTCCTTTTAGAGGTTACGGGCAAAACTTCTATATTTTTGGGGAGACGGGAAAACTCTAATTTGAACAAATACTCAATTTTTTCCTGTGCTTGGATGGCAATTTTTATATTAGGGTTCTGGTTGGCAATACGAGTTAGTTTTTGTATTTCTTCCTCTACTCGTTTGGCTGATTTTTTGCGACCACATTCGATTTGATTTTTGTATTTTCCTGCGTAAAACAATTTGATATCTTTCGCTCGGCGGAAGAGTGATGTGACTTCTTTAGTGAGCGATTTCTCTACCAAGGCTTTCTTCTCTTCTTGTAACTCTTCTCCAATGTAATAGGCTTGGATTTCACGCAAACCTTGTACATCGTAGGAAACAGTTGTGTGCAGAATGAGACCAATCGATTTGGGAAAATTCTTGTAGATAACTTGCAGGATTTCTTGTACAATTTCACCTGCATGCCTTTCACGGATGGAGTTTTGCATCAAACTGGGAACCGTTTCCAAAAACAGCTCTTTGTTTTTTTGGGTCAATTCTTGCGTTTTTCGCGCTACATCCTTAAGTTCCGAAATATCTGATTCACCGGCAACACGTACTAGAGTTATATTTGCTTTGTAATTGGGAAATTTGCTTTGTATTTTTTTATTGAGATCTTTATAAAAGTTCTGTGGTGGAATCTGTTTGGATGAAAAAATAATGGTTCCACTGACATTTTCTCTGTCATATAGGAGTTTATCCGTTCCGCGGATGATATCGACTCCTTGTATCTGATCGATGTAGAGGTTTACTTCCTTACGAACCTCGTATTTCTGCTTTAAGAATAGGAACGAGGAGTAGAGGGGGTAGCTAATAAGAGCCAGGAGAAGCGCTGGAAATAGAAAGCGCTTTGCGGAGCTGAGAGAACCGTGTGTGGATTTCCAAAAGGGCGAACCTTTAAACCATTTGAACATAAAATCGCTATTCTCGCGTTTGGTCGTCAAGCGTTTTATGATGCTATTTATATTATAATCGGTATAGAGAAAATAATAGAACAGCGATGATACCATGACTATAGCAAACATGTTGGTGATAAATAGCAGAAATGCTCCCCACATTATGTTCCAATCAAAGCCAATTCCCAAACCGTAGCCTACTACACAGAGTGGCGGCATCAGTGCAACACCAATCGCGGCTCCGGGTCCTGCTTTACTGAGAATTTCTTCACCTTTAGAGCGAACGGAGCTGAGAGCAGCAACCAAACCACTCAACAGGGCTATGAATAGATCCAAAAGAGTTGGGTTGGTCCTTGCGATGATTTCAGAGGTAGGTTCGGTGATTGGAATGAGCAGGGTGAGGCCAGCGGAAGTTAGTATAGAGACTAAAATACTCAAACTGAGAATAATAATCGCTCGCAGGCCCATATAGAAGTCACCAATGGCGATACTCATCCCGAAACTGATGATCGGTGCCATCAAGGGAGAGACGAGCATGGCTCCAATGATAACCGCTGGACTGTTCAATATGAGACCGAGGCTGGCAATCCCTACTGCTGTGATAATAAATAGCCAATAGGCGATAGAGCGGACTCTGGCCCCCTCATCTATCTCTTGGTGCATCTCTAAGGTGTCATTGCGAGTTACCTTTAATGCCTGTGGGAGTTTGGCTAAAAAGCTATGAACCCTACCCCCTGTTTCTTCGACTTTTTTGAAAAATTCTCCTTTTTCTTCTTCGTTCTCTGCTAGCTCCTTTGGAGTTTCTTGTGCTGCTACTGTTTCCTGGGGAGCCGGAGTAGACGTGTCTGCTTGCACTTTTTTTTTGCTTTTGCTTCTTTTACGTGTTGCCATATTATTTTTCCAATTCGTCAAAGTCTTTGGTGTGCTGCATGATTTCATCCATCAAAGTTTTGGCTTCTTGCATTAAAGCGCTCGCCTCATTTTTTTCGGGAGGTTTGTTGGCTTTTTTGGTGGGAGAAGTTGCTACCGGAGGAGACTCTTTTTTCTCCATTTTTTCCGGCTGTAAAGGTTGTATGTTAGGTTCTGGTGAGATTGGGGGAGGAGTGTTTGTCTTTTCTCCTGCTTGTAGAACTTTGTCGAGGTTTGCTAAGATTTCTTGGTTGTCTGGCCATTGTTCCAAAGCTTTGCGGAAGGCTTTTTCGGCCTGTTTGTTATTGCCGAGTGCGCCAAGCAATACGCCGAATGAGTCAAGATACGCTGCATTTTTGGGTTCCAAAGCGAGTGCCTTCTTCAAACAATCTATGGCTAGGTTGATCTCTTCCTGTGTTGCCTCTCTCTGGTTTATGAGCAGGTATCCTAGCGAATTTAGACTATTTTTATAATCACCGTGGATGGTGAGAATTTTTTTGTGGGTCTTGATCGCTTCTTCGACCTGGTTGCGTTTTTCTTGGATGTGTGCTCGAAAAGATAAGAGAGTGGTGTCATCGGTATTTACTTTTAAGCGTTCCCGTATTAGTTCCAACGCCTCTGGATAGCTTTCTAGTTGGATATAAGAAAAAATGATCAAACGAAAGACATTGTCCCTTTCTATGAATTTGCCGGAGCGTTTTAATAAGAAGTTAAGCGTTTCAATGCATTTGTTATGATTTTCTGTACGGGAACAGCAAATCGCAAAATTGTACAGCAGCTCTGGGTTTTCTGGATCTGTAGTCAGTTCTTTGTCAAGCATGGTAAGTGCTAACGCGTAGTTGCCTTTTTCGATTTCTTGGATATAGTTTTTCGTTTTCATATTCTCTAAGAGTCTTTTTGTAATTTCTGCAATTCTTGGTAATCCGTAGTATCCAACACAATCGGGGTAATAGAAATACGCTGTTTGTCGTAGGCTGCAAAGTCTGAGTTTTCTGTAATTTTACAACCTAGTAGGGAGCCACCCAAGTGAAAGTCTTCAATGTCTCCAATGAGTTTGGTTTTGGTGTAGGTATCAGAATACGTTCTCACTCCTAATCGGGTAAAGCAAATCTCTTCTAGAGCTTCAGGATATGTTTCTGGGAAATTTATATTGTAGACGATTCCTTGGCGAAACCAGTGAAATTTTTTTTGTAAGATCTTCAAAAAAATTTCGGCTTCCTCTAGGTAGGTCTCCTCCTTAGCTACTTTACCAGAACTGATGGCAAAGGAATATTTGTTATGAATGGCACCATGACGAGCTGCTCCCACTGTACCAGAGTAGTGTACATCGTGACCCATATTTACCCCACGGTTGATTCCAGAAATTACCATATCGATCTCTGGAAAAATATCACCATGCAAGCCGATATTCACACAATCAGTAGGGTAGCCGTCAACAATGTAGTGACCCGGTAAAACCTTTTCTACCCGCATTTTATCAAAAATGGTGAGTGCCTGCGATGTTGCGGATCTTTCTTTCAAAGGGGCGATCAAATAGGTAGAATACTTTCGTTGTAAAACTGTTTCTAATGCCTTTATACCTTCACTAGAAATCCCATCGTCGTTGGTCAAGAGTAAGTTCAAATCTGTACTCCCTGTAAGGATGCAATTAGGAAAGTGAGTAGGTGCAAAAAGAACAGCAGTGGTAGGCAAGATAACCAGAAAAATGTAGATATACTAAATAGTAGGTAATTCCTCAGTTGTGCTTTGGGATAGATATGTGGGATACCTTTTGCAATACAACCTAGGAACAATCCCGCAGTGATTAAAGAACTTATGATGGTTTTGGCTAGAGAGTCATTAGTATATTCGAAGAGGATGATCGACAGAGGAGTTTGCAAAAGAAATATAGCTAAGCAGTATTTTACATAAAGTACGAATGTATTGAGTTTTGCGTCTGCATCTGGTATTTGCTCATTGATTCTGTAATGGAGAAATAGTGCCAATAAAGTTGAGAAAAATTTTAAAAAAAACGCAGAGGTCAGAAAGCCCAATAGTACAGGAATGAAATTCCCACCGCTCTTATGTAGGGGATAAAAATTCCCACAAGTAATGCTGAAAGCGGCAAATAAGCCCATGAGCGTAGCAAATGGATGGGTTTTATTTTGATCCGCATTTTCGATGGCCTGTGAAAAGTCTTTCGGTGAATTGAATACCAGAGACAAAAGTTGTAACGGGGTCGTTTTTGTGTTCATAGACCTAACCCTAAAGGAAGAGAAGCAGGCAAAATAGCCATAATAGGAGCAGAGTTTTGTGGTATTTTCAGTCCACCTACTGCTAGCGTATCTAACTTCATTTCCATGAGTTTTAAGAATTTGTCGAAGGGAGTCGCTTCATCTTGCAATAATTGTAGGGTCTCCTTGGTTTCGCATAGATCAGAAAGTTTGCGTAAGGCTTCCCTTCTACCACCGATAGCATCCACCATCTTATTTTGTACTGCTCGTGTACCAGAGAAAATTCTACCTTCGGCAAAACCGTTTACTTTTTCTATTGGTAGCTTTCGACCTGCTGCTACATCTTTGAGAAATTGTTGGTAGGTATCGTCTAGAAGTTCTTTGAGAAACAGACTTTCTTGCGGAGTAACGTTTCGGTACATCGATAAGATATCTTTGTACTTTCCTGCTTTGTAGACGCGCATGCCAACAGAATATTTGTCGAGTAAGCCTTTTATATTGGGGCTTGTCATGATTACGCCTATTGAGCCGGTAATGGTTCCTGGTTGGGTAAAGATATAATCAGCAGCTGCGGCGATATAGTAGCCACCCGATGCGGCTAGATCTTTCATAGCAACGACGACCTTTTTCTTTTTACGTAACTTCATGATTTCTGTATAGACTTCTTGTGATGCCCCTACCGTTCCACCTGGAGAGTTGATCTCAAGTAGGACTCCTTTGATATCAGAACGGTCGCTGGCTTTTTTCAATAAAGCTAAGATAGTTTCGGCTCCTGTGGATTGGTATGTTGACGGCCCTGAATGGATCGCTCCATCTACTTTGATAAGTAAAGCCTTATCCCCCATAAGATTGTTCGCAGTGGATGTTGTATGAGATTTTGCCGAGATAAAAAGATTTTTGAGAGAAAATAATATGGAAATTGCAGTCAGTAGTAAAAAACTTTTCAGCCATAAGTTGTCTTTGTTCATCCTAGACAAGGTAATATTTTCCTGTAAATTTATAAATCAGTTTTTTTCTAAATGATTTTTGCTAGGTTTTGTAGGGCTAGGTGGTTTTGCTTTTAGGATCGGTTGTGAATTGTTTTTCAGCTTTACCTATGAAGCACTTTCCATAATTTCATATATAACTTTCCATTGTATCGTCCCAAAGAGACAGAATTGCTTTATAATTGGAAAACACCTCTTGCTTTATGAGAAAAATTACACAAATATTCTGCTTATGCTTGTTGCAGTTGCTACTCTCTTTTTGCCAGAATAAAGGAGGGGAGCAGTTATTGGCAAAGGATGGGGTGTTAGACCTCAGGAAGTGGAATTTTGCAGAACAAGGCTCTGTTGCACTGCGCGGCGAATGGTTGTTTTATTGGAAGAAGTTTATTTCTCCTGTACGGGATTTTGATAGCGATAGTCTTGAAAAACCTTCAGGACTCATCGATATTCCTGGCAATTGGAGTGAATTTGAAAAAGATGCTTCCGCAAGCGAAATGAGTGGGAGTGGTTACGCTAGCTTAAAGTTGCGGATTTTACTAGATGATGCTGAGGACTTAGTTCTCTATACCAATAATATCGATACTGCCTATAAATTATACATAAATGGTGAGCTTTTGGGGTTTGCGGGTAAGAATGGTAAGACTGCTGCTACAACAGTTCCGATGTGGAAATCTGATATATTAGAAATCGCTAGCGCATGTGGTAGCGGGGAGTACGAAGAAGTTGTACTGGTGTTGCATCTCTCGAATTTTCACAACCGAGTCGGAGGGATCTGGTCTCCTTTTATTCTAGGTAAGAGAAAAGTCATCCGTCACATGGAAAGTAAGAATCTTGGTTCTGACTTCTTTTTGGCTGGAAGCATCTTCATTATGGGAATGTACCACATTGGCCTATTTCTCTTACGCAAGAACGATAAGTCTCCTATATGCTTTGCCGTGTTTTGTCTCCTAATTTCCTTTAGGACATTACTTGTTGGTGATAAGTATCTTTTCAATGTCTTTCCTCGGTTTGTTTCCTGGGAGATTGAGGTGATGCTGGGGTATCTGACTTTCTATTTGGGTGTACCGTCCTTTATGCTCTATTTTCAATCCTTATTCCCAGAAGAAACAAACTCCAAAGTAAGCCGTGGTATTATTATCGCTTCTCTACTACTTTCACTGCCTGTGCTTTTTCTGCCAGCTCGTATCTATACACACGGACTTTTTGTAATGCACCTCTTAGCTCTGATCGCTTGTATGTTTGGTTGCTATTGTGTCGTTCGCGCAATCATGTACCAAAGGGAGGGGGCAAAGATATTTGCGACAGGATTTTCCATTTTTACTTTTTTGGTTGTCAATAGCTTGTTGTACAATAACTACCTAGCTTCTTTAGGAGATTATAGTTCATTGGGGCTTTTTATTTTGATTTTCTCCCAGACTTTTTTACTCTCGAATCGATTCTCTAAGGCGTTTGTTCGAGAAGAGGAATTGAGTGAAGATCTCGAAAGGCAAAATGAAAAGTTACAAAATTTAGATAAACTGAAAGATGAATTTCTCTCCAATACTTCACATGAATTACGAACCCCCCTGCATGGTATCATTGGCATTGCAGAATCACTTATGGATGGAGTTTCGGGAAGCATCAATTCTGAGGGTAGAAGAAACCTAGAAATGATTGTTTCGAGCGGTAAACGTTTGTCCAATCTTATCAATGATATATTAGATTTTTCGAAGTTGAAGAATTATGATTTTGAACTACAGATCAAAGCCGTAGACATTCGTTCCGTGACAGATTTTGTATGCCACTTGCTTACTCCCTTGTTAGGCAATAAAAAAGTACAACTCCTCAATGAAATCCACCCAGACACCCCCTTGGTTTTTGCCGATGAAAACCGCCTACAACAGATCCTGATTAACTTGGTTGGCAACGCGATTAAGTTTACCGAAGAAGGCCATGTGCAGATTTCTGCAAGGTTGGAGGAAAGCGGTACGTTTTTGTACATCGATGTTAGCGATACTGGCATTGGAATCGCCGCAGAAAAACAAGAAATTATCTATGAAAGTTTCCAGCAGGCTGATGGTTCTATTTCACGCGAGTATGCTGGTACGGGGATTGGCTTGGCTGTAGCTAAAAAACTCATAGAGTTGCACCAGGGGAGTATACACCTAAGCAGTGAGATAGGAAAAGGCTCCACTTTTTGTTTTACCATGCCTGTGGCGGAAAATATAGAGAATGTCAAAAAACAACAACCTACTGCATATAAGGCTCTGTTACGTGACACTTCCCAACAAGACTCTCCCGTTGTAGCGGAAGTCGCAGAGAAAGTGTTTGCTCCCAATACCAAAACTGTAGTGATTATAGACGATGAACCGATGAATCTGCAAGTGCTCAAGAACCAATTGGGTTTGCAAAAATACCGTGTTTTAGCGACGGACAATGGCCAGGAATGTTTGCAGTTGCTCGAAACAGAGAAGCCAGATCTTCTTTTGGTCGATCTGATGATGCCGCGGATGAATGGTTATGAGGTAGTAGAGGCGGTACGAAAGAAATACAATCCGGTACAATTGCCCATCATTATGCTAACAGCTAAAAACCAGGTGACAGATATTACTAGAGGTTTTGCGTTAGGGATCAATGATTATATGGTAAAACCATTCGCCAAAGATGAGTTGTTTGCAAGGGTACGTACCCATATAGAACTGGCTGGGATTAGTCTCTCCTACCATAAGTTTGTTCCGAACCAGCTCATCCAGCTTTTGGATAAAGAAAGTGTTTCTGAAATTTCCTTAGGAGACAACAGCCAGCTCGATATGACGGTTCTTTTTTCAGATATTCGTGATTTTACTACCCTATCTGAATATATGACGGTGGAAGAGAATTTTGCCTTTATAAATTCCTATTTGAAACGGATGGAGCCACATGTGGAAGAAAACAGGGGCTTTATCGATAAATTTATCGGTGATGCAATTATGGCGCTATTTCCGAAAAATCCAGAAGATGGTATCAATACAGGTATAGGGATGTTAGAGGAGTTGTACCTTTACAACCAATATCGCAAACAAAGGGGCTACCAAAGGGTTTCCATCGGTATAGGGGTACACTCTGGAAATGTCATTTTAGGTATCGTTGGTGGAAAAAATCGTATGGATGGTACAGCGATCTCTGATACTGTGAATTTAGCCTTTCGTTTGGAAGGTTTGACAAAGATGTACCACGCTTCTTTTATTACCAGTGAACATACCTTAAATCTGCTTCCCAATAAGGATAAATACTTTTATCGTAAGATAGATACAGTAAAGGTGAAGGGAAAGGACAAAGCTGTGGGGGTAGTAGAAATATTAAATGGCAATTCACAGAGAATTATCGATCTCAAGTTGAATACCAAAGAAGACTTTGAGTTGGGTATGGAACTCTACCACCAGAGGAAGTTTTATGATTCTAAGCATTATTTTCAAAAAGTCTTATCAGCTGACCCAAAAGACAAGGCTGCTGAAATCATCCTCAATCGGGCTATTCATTACGAGAAGAACGGAATTCCTCCCGATTGGGAGTTTGCAGAAACATTGAAGCATAAATAAGAAATCGTAGGCTTTCTACAAAGAGAAAAAAAGCTTGTATTATTTTTTATTTTAAACAATTATTCAATAAAATAGCTCTAAAGAATACTATGAGAATTGACGGATACCAATATGCCTAAAGTTGTAGATCATGAAAAATACCGCGAAGAAATTTTAAAGCGAGCATTTGAACTATTTGCGCGCAAAGGTTATGATTCACTGACCATGCGTGAGATTGCGAAAGAACTGGATATATCAACTGGAACCCTGTACCATTACTTTTCCAACAAAAGCTCTATTTTTCGCCAAATGATTGAGTTGTTGAACCGCGACCGTATTTTACAAATTTTAGACAATTTAGATTCTGCAGTGAATCCACATGATAAGATACAATCAATGATTCTCAATGTGCTGCAAGCGGAGAAGTTTTTTCAGGACCTTATCTTTTTGCTTTTTGATTACTTTCGTCGCAACGATTTAACCGATCCAGAGGGTTTTATCCCACCTATTCTGCAATACTATCGCAAGTCCATTATGGAAAACTTAGGCATAACGAAAGAAAAAATAGCTGACGTTTTGATTAGTTTTCTGATTGGTCTCATCATCCAACGTATGATGAATCCATATTTAGATACTGAAAGCCATATCAAAACTTTGTTGTTATTTTTGGAAGATGCAGCAGAGAACTTTAAAGAAAACGAGAATTATGACACGTTTATGCAGTTGAAAGCTCTAGTTAAGACTTTTCCGTCATAAAACCTCAGGTCTAATGACTACTATCGCAGATACAATGTCGTAAAAGCAATTGTTTACTGCAAAGCATATGTGTGCCTATTTTGGCTACATCTAATATTTTTGCACATAACATATTTTCTAGTTTCAACATATGCTTCTTGGAAAATTATGTGTCCAAAGAAGCATATGATGCAGGTAAGCCCGAATGTTATAAGAGGAATCTTTTATATGTGTTTGGCCTCTTTCTTTTTCTCGTTTATGGGAGGCTTTGCAAAATTGCTTGGTAAATCTTATAGCCCTTTGCACATTACTTTTTTTCGTAATACCATTGGACTCATTCCTTTGCTTTATTCTTTGTACCGCAGGCCACCACGTAAAGATAACCCTAAGCCATTTCTATTAGCTTTTCGTGGAATTGCAGGGACATTTGTACTATTTACTTTGTTCTACAATCTAACAAATTTACCTTTAGGAGAGGCGGTGACGTATGTACAAGCCTCTGCTTTTTTCATAGCGATTTTTTCTTATTGGTTTTTGCATGAGAAATTAAGCAAAAAGGGTTGGTTAGCAGTACTCGGAGGGTTTGTTGGAATTTTACTGATTACTGGGTATAAAGGTAGTTTTGAGAAATTTCATGTTTCTGGAATTTTAAATTCTTTATTGAATGGTTTGGCGTATACTTCTGTACGAGAGTTGAAGAAGTACTATGATACGCGTGTTATTGTGCTATCCTTTCTCGCATGGGGCAGTCTTATACCTTTGCTTTGCATGTACACTCCGCTTACACAAATACCGGGGATACAAGCTATCTATTTTTCACTCCCCGACGTACAAATTACAGATGTACTACTTCTGATCTTACTCGCCTTGGCCGCGCTCTATGGACAAATCTTTATGACCAAAGCATACGGCGAGGCGAATGCGGCGATACTTGGTGTTATTGGTTATAGCAATATTGTGTTTGCGGTAGCTTTGGGAGTCGTGCTAGGAGACAATCTGCCTGGTATTTTAGAGTCTTTAGGTATGTTGGTAGTTATTTGTAGCGGAATTGTGATCACCAGAGAGAAACCTGCTCACTAGCAATTTATATGCAATCGAAATATAAGCTATTTCTTGTACTAGGCTTTCTCTTTTTCTGTATTTTCTATTCCATCTATGGATTTACTAGTTATATAACCTCTTTACATGCTTACCGTTGGAAAATTCATTTTGCATTTGAATTACATATACCTTTTTTGCCAACTTTTTCTCTTGTTTATCTATCCATGTTTGCAATGTTTCTATTCGCTCCTATGATTTTACCCAGCGAAAGAGAAATCTTTGCTTTTTTTCTCGTACTCTGTTTGGCAACTGCTATCGCTGGTCTATTTTTTCTCGCGTTCCCCGTTGTATCGGGATTCCCCAAAAGAAAACCTTACGGTTGGGCGAAGCATTTCTTTTTCTTAGCAGACACCATGAATTTAAACTACAATATGCTACCCTCTCTGCATGTGACATTTGCCTATACAACAGCTGCTGTTTATGCACAATATGTGAATCTTTACCAGAACTGCTTCTTTTGTATCTGGGCGACTTTAGTTGCTATATCAACCCTACTCATCCACGAGCACCACCTACTCGATATCTTCACTGCCTGCATTTTGTCTACATTCCTTGTAAAAATATCCTATGCCAGGTACAATCAGCAGAAGTTTTTTGACACTTGGAAGAAGAGGTTTAGGAGTCTCGACAATTCATAAGAATTTGTCCCAATTGGTTCTTCCCCTTACGTTCTAAAGTTTTTGGATTTATACTTCCACCCCAAAAGGATTTGGCTCCAGAGCGTTCAAAATGCCAAAGCAATAGTCCTTTTGTAGATTGCAGCACTTGTTGGAAAAGTTTGTCCTGAATGTATCTCTCTTGGATTGCGTTTTCCATAACAGCAACACGTTTTTCTAACCATAGGTTGAAATCGAGAACGGCACCATGTGTTGTATAGGATTTGCGTGCCCCTGCTTGTTTGGCTAGGAGCGGGTCTGCTGGAATGTGGTTAGGAGAAGAGCTGTCTGTATGGAACCAGTCAAACATTTCGGGACGAGAGGAGCACAGTGCTTTTTGGCTTTGGAAGTAATGTTCCACCGTTGCATAACGTCTTTTTTCTATGACTACGTCACTACGGTAAAAATTAGAAAGTACCTGTTTCCAGGTATCGGGTAAGCCTATTTCTAGGGCAACGCAGGCTTTGGATTTGGAAAAGAATTGTACAACCCACAGGTTCTCTTCCTCTAAGCGATTCAGGCGTGTCTCTTGTTGCATTTCTACTTGGATCTCTTGTTCTTGTAGAGAATCTTGTAGTTGTGTTGGGAGTTGTTCGATACTTGCTACACGTGGGTGCAAGAGAACTGCTACAGTATCTCCCTTTATAGGAGTAACAGCAGGAATCTTACTGTGTTGCAAAAGGAAAGGGGCAAAATTTTCTTTTACCCATTGGGTTTGTTTACGCTGGAACGTCAGTTGTAGTACTTTCATGGTAACCTTTAAAATATTCTTCACGTGGTATCGCGAGGGGAGCACGTTCAAAGTTTTTCCGAGGTCCCAACCATAGTAGGGCATATTGTCTAAGGTAGGGACGGTGGTAGCCGCGTGTTTTTCCTGATTTTGCCAGATAGAGCCAGGGTAGTTCTGGGTTTAGGTGGTGTTCCAGGTCCCAGTTGCCGTTGAGTAGAATTTTTTCATGGATGATATTTGTTTTCAAATTCCATGCCCCTTGCCAGACGTCTCGTTTGCTAAAGGCATGTGTTATATATTGCCTTGTGGACCAATTCCAGCCTGCTACAAGATAGAATAGCAGGCAAGTCTTCCAGGTGAGAGGAGTAAAGAAAAACATTCCTAACCAGAAAAGCAGGATCGAAAAAGTTTCTAGTCGGATTTTTCTAATATGGTAGTCTTGCAAATCTTCGAGCATTCTTTGGCTACTCTTGATGCGTAGAACCCACGGATTTTGCGGGAGTCTAGGGTAGATGCATAGGACTAAATTTCCTAGTAAAACAAGAGGCCAGAAACCTCCTAAGAGCAAGGAGTACCACTGGCCAAATTTCAAAAACAAATTATCATTTGGATAATAATAATCAAACATCTCATGATTGCTACGATTGCAACAGTGGTGTTTGGTATGTGTGAGGGTAGCTAGAGTGATCGAAGTGGGGAATAACAAACCGCTTAGAAAGCCTAGAACATAATTGTACCTAGGCTTAGAATGCAGGTTCAAGTGGGTCGCCTCATGGAGTAAGGCATAGCTCGTCATATGTAGGTGTGCGAAGGCAATGATCATAAGGATTTGCCAGTAGAGCGATTGCTCTGAAAACGCCAGCAAAGCGATAGAAGTCGTGAACACTAGCAGAGTTAGCAAAGTATTTAAGCGGTTTGGAATCCTAATTTGTTGTAACTTTTGCGAAGAACCCATAACAAAAAAATAATCATTGTGCAATTTTGGGCAAACTCTTTTTATTAGTCTAAATAGGTCGGTTTTGCTCATTGCATTTTTAATACACAGTGCAATACAAATTCTGGGTCTTTGACTTTGCAAAAAGAGAGGTACAAAAGTGAAAATTGCTTTGATTTCCCCAAAAGGCCCCTTGTACCGCCACCGTGGTGGAATTTTTCGCAAAGATTTGCGCGCTGCTCCTTTAACCCTAACGACTCTTGCAGCTCTAGTGCCAGAAGACATAAATGCAGAAGTTGCTATCTACGATGAGGGGATTGAGGACATACCTATACACTTTGAGGCAGACATCGTGGGGATGACAGTAATTACTGGTTCTGCTACCCGAGCTTATGAGCTAGCGGCTAAATTTCGGCAAGAGAAGAAAACGGTAGTACTCGGTGGTCCGCATGTAACCCTATTGCCAGAAGAAGCACAACAACACGCTGATGTCATAGTGCAGGGCTATGCCGAGGAGACATGGCCACAACTCTTAAGTGACTATTCCAATGGTACCCTACAAAAAAACTATAAGATGTCAGCAGATTTTTCTCTGCAAAAAACAGCCAACCTCCCCTTTGCCAAACGTGACATGCTTCCTAAGAAAAGCTATAAAACGATACATACCTATGAAGCCACGCGGGCTTGTATCCACAACTGTGAGTTTTGTGTGGTTCCAACCGCTTGGGGTAGAAAGCCATTGCAAAAGCCCGTTGGCCATATCGTAGAAGATATTCGCCGGACAGGTTCCTCCACAGTGCTTTTTTATGATCTGAACTTGATTGCGAATAAAAATTATGCCAAAGAGCTGTTCCGTGCTTTGCTACCACTGAAGATCAACTGGGTGGGGCTTGCTACTACTATGGTGGATAAAGACCCGGAACTATTAGACTTATTGCACCGTAGCGGTTGTAAGGGACTGCTAATTGGCTTTGAGAGTATGTCAGAAGCGACTCTCGCTAAAACAAACAAATCTTTCAACCACCCCCTAGCATACAAAGAATTATTGCGTAAGCTGCATTCTTTAGGGATTGTTATCAATGGAACATTTGTTTTTGGCAATGATGAAGATACAAGTGACTCTTTTGCGCAGGTCAGAGATTTTGTTTTGCAAACAAATATGGGACTGCCACGTTTTTCTATTTTAACTCCCTTTCCCAATACACCTCTCTTCCGTCGCTTGGAAAAAGACGGTCGTATTTTGCATAGGAATTGGTCACAATACGATGGACAGCATTTGGTATTCCAACCCAAGCGTATGACAGCACAGGAGTTGTTAGAAGGGCATGAAGGGGTATGGCAGGAAGTGTATTCGTATCGCGGCATATGGCGGCGGATCTCACGAAATATTAGTTACCTCTTACCGATTGTACTTGCTAGTAATATGGCTTATCGTTTTTATGCGCGCAATTTGGCTAAATTTTATACGTGCCGAGGAGGTTTTGTATGAAACTGACGATTATCCATCCATCGATTGGCAAGATTCCTGGGAAAAAGTATATCAAGGGTTGGCAGATGGAGCCTTTACCGGCAGCTCATCTCGCTGGTTTGACACCAAATGATGTTTCGATCCGTTTTTTTGACGACCGCATGGAATCTATAGACTATTCACACCCAACCGATCTTGTTGCGATGAGTGTGGAAACATATACAGCAAAGCGTTCCTACCAAATTGCTAGTGAATACCGAAGAAGGGGAGTTTCCGTTGTTATGGGTGGTTTTCACCCCACTTTAGTACCGGAGGAGGTCAAAGAATATGCCGAGTCGATTGTCATTGGTGAAGCAGAGGGGATTTGGGAAAATTTAATAGATGACTTTCGCAGTAAGCAGTTGCAGAAAGTCTATAAAGCAGCGAAGAGACCGCAATTGTCCTCTTTAAGGCCAGATAGAAGTATCTTCCAAGGAAAAAACTACCTACCCATTGGTTTGGTAGAAGCTGCGCGGGGGTGTACGTTCAGGTGTGATTTTTGCGTGATCCAATCTTACTTCAATTCTACACAGAACCGCCGCGATATCGACTCTATCTTAAAGGAAATTCGTAGCCTACGCAAAACAAAGAAGCTCTTTTTCTTTGTCGATGACAATACGGTGTCGCATCCAAAAGCGGC
The DNA here is from genome assembly GCA_039028475.1 of Spirochaetota bacterium. Classification (GTDB taxonomy): domain Bacteria; phylum Spirochaetota; class Leptospiria; order Leptospirales; family Leptospiraceae; genus JBCCIA01. The sequence goes on from JBCCIA010000001.1 coordinate 41,419, forward strand.
CAAGGAGTTTTACAAGGCTCTCATACCTCTCAAGATCAAGTGGGTAAGCCAGGCTACTATCACCATGACACACGACGAAGAGTTGCTCTATTTGATGAAGAAGAGTGGTTGCCAGGGTGTGTTGATCGGTTTTGAATCTCTCAATCCTACAAATTTGCTTTCTATGAATAAAAAGTTTAATGCATCTAGGGGGGGAGCTAAAGCGGCAATCCAAAAAATGCACCGCTTCGGTTTACGTTTGTATGCAACATTTATTTTTGGTTACGACGAAGATACCTTAGAGACGTTCCAAGAGACAGTAGAGTTCTGCATTGAGAATAAAATCTATATGGCTGCCTTTAACCATTTGACCCCCTTTCCTGGTACTCCTTTATATGATAGGCTAGAAAAACAGGGTTTGTTACTGTATCCCAAATGGTGGTTAGATGACCGTTATAAATATGGCCAGGTTCCTTTTAAGACCAACCTTTCGCAAGAAATTATCCAAGAGGAATGCGTGAAGGCACGTAAAGCATTTTATAGTTTCCCGTCTATTTTCAAACGAGCTTTATCGAAAACCAACTCGGGTGGATTCATGATGTTTCATAGTTATCTGTTCATTAACTTTTTGCTACGTAAGGAAGCAAGCCTGCGTGAAAACTATCCTTTGGGAGATTTGGCCTATACCGAGGAACTTGTCAAAGTAAGCTAGGTATGGCTAGGGTAGAAGTTGTAGTAGCACAAGCGAGTGATGAAGAGGCATTGTTGCAATTCAACCGCAAGCAGAGCAGTGGTTCTTCTATTCGTTTGGGTCTACTGCGCGATCCCTCTTACTTTGCCTCCCTCTGTGTGGAGGGCAATCTAAATGACGTTGTTTTTGCTCGTGATTCTTTGACGGGTGCTATTGTAGGTGTGGGGCACCGTTCGGAAAGACCGTATTTGTATCAGGGCAAGAAAATCAGCATTGGCTATTTGAGTGGTTTGCACCTATTGCCCGAATACCGCAACTCTACTGCTTTGTACAAAGCCTATCGTTTGCTCCATGATTTGCATAAAAAAGGCAATGTTCCCTTTTACTTTACAACAATTTTTTCAGACAACAGGCACGCGCAGAATATGCTAACTTCTCAAAAGGCTAAGCTACCTGTTTACCAGTACGTATGTGACTACCATACTTTGGTTGTTTCTCCTAAATTTTCCTTGCCTTTGGATTCACACTACTCGTTGGAGAACCTTGAAGAAACCAACAGGGAGGAAGTTTATCAGTTCTATCGTGGTATTGCCAACAAACAAACTTTTTTCCCTTATTACACGCCTGAAGACTTTTTAGGTAGGCAAGGTCTTTTGTGGGGAGTGAAAAGATCTGATTTCTTGATTCTCCGCAAGAGAAAGCGTATTGTGGGTTTGGCCATTCTTTGGAAGCAGAGTGCGTTCCGACGTTGGAAGGTCTTTGCCTACAGTGGGATTACGCGCTATGCACGTCCCTTCTACAACATTCTCCAGAGTGTGCGAAACCAACCTGTATTGCCACGCGCGGGAAGGTTTTTAGACTATCGTTTCTTGAGTTGTTTGTGCTTTGCTGAGCAAGATGTTGTTACATTTACACAATTACTCGCCTACTCTTTGCAGCTTGTCAGAGAGCAGGAGGCGCAGGAAAATCTGTTATTAGGTATTTCACCAACAAGTGATGCTTTGCAAAATACCTTAGAGAAGATTCCTGCTTGGAGGTTCCTGAGTAAGATCTACGCTGTATATTGGTCCGCTACTGCAAGTAACCTGCAAGATTTTTCTTTTGCAAACCCTAATTTGGAAGCTGGTTCCTTATGAAGAAAATCAAACACTGCCAAACCTTTCGAACAGATGAAATGTCTATACAACTGCAAAAAGAGTTGTTTCAAATTTTACAAGATTACTATACGAATACAGAATACCAAGAGTTTTGTAAAGATTTACAAAATAAAGATGCTGTATTGGTGCTGTTTGATCAAGAGGAAACCCCGGTAGGTTTTACCACTTGGTTTGTCCGTGATTTCCAGTTTGCAAAACAAAAAGGAAAATTTATCTACTCTGGCGATACGGTTATTCGTAAGCATGCCAGTGGCAGTTTGGCTCTACCTATAGCTTGGGGAAAGGTTATGTTGGATATCGCTGACTCCTTAGGTACAGGGGAAAAACTGTATTGGCTATTGACGACCAAAGGTTTTCGTACCTACCGTTACCTTTCGGTGTTCTTCAAGAAGTTTTATCCTGCTGTAGATTCCGTGTCGGAGAATTTACCAGAAACCTGTGAATACCTAGCTCGCTCCTTGTTTGGTAGTATGTACCAAAAGGAAACAGGTATTTTGCTTAGAAGCGGTAAAAAGCAAGCCATTCGTTTTGTTGCGGAAGACACGGCCTATATTTCCCGTAGTCCCGATAAGCATATTCGTTTCTTCCAAAAAAAGAATCCACGTTTTTTCGATGGAGAAGAGTTGGTTTGTCTCGCTGAATTTTCACAGGAAAACTTACACCCTTTCATTTTGAAGGCTTTGTTGAAATGAACCTCACCTTTTTTGCAAATTCTCTTTGGCAAAAACTGTGTAAGCGTAAATGGCAAAAATTTGCTAGTTCTGCGGGTGATTTGCAAACGGTTCAATCCTCGTACCTACAAAGTTTGTTGCAGGAAAATCAAAAGTGTTGTTTTGGTTTGGATCATTCGCTTGCTAAAATCTCCTCACTCGAAGAGTTTCGCAAACAGATTCCTATTCTTTCGTATGAGGACTATGCTTCCTATGTAGAACAGATCCGTGCTGGACAGGAGAAAGTTCTCTCCGTGTCTCCGGTGAAGAAAATTTCTTTTTCGAGTGGTACAACCAGTGCAAGTAAATACCTACTTCTCACTAAGCGGTTGCAGCAAGAATTTGATGGTTCTATTTCTGCGTGGATCTATGGTCTATTCCAACGTTTTCCACAATTGCGTAAGGGAAAGGCGTATTTTTCCATATCTCCCGTGTTTTCCCAAGGTTTGTCTTCAGACAAACGTTATGGTTTTGCCAAGGACTCGCAGTATTTTGGTTTTTGGTCAGCACAATTGCTTTCTTTGGTTTTGGCGGTTCCTGAAACAGCCAATCTTTTCGCAGACTCTAACTCTTTTTATTATTATACCAGTTTGTCGTTACTCCTAACAGAAGACTTGGCTTTGATTTCTATTTGGAATCCCAGTTTTCTTTTACTACTGTTAGAGTATATAGATAGCAACCGTGAGCAGTTGTGTAGATCTATTGTCGACAAAAGGGTTGTCTTTTCTCTGCATGCAGGTTTAGAGAAAGATCTTCTGAATCGTTTGTATCGTTTCTCGAATAGGAGAAACTTATTGGCTTTGTTGCAAGGAGATAGGTTGGACTACGGCAAGGTTTGGCCGAGCCTAGCTGTTATTAGCATGTGGCAGGATGGTTTTGCCAACCGTTTTGTAGAGCAGATCCGTTCTCAGTTTCCTGGAGTTTTTCTCGAAGCCAAAGGCTTGGTGGCTACTGAGGGTTTTGTCAGTTTTCCTTGGTATGACAAAGGGGATGTGCTTTTTCCTCTTGCCTATACATCACATTTTTTTGAGTTTGTAGATGTAGAATCACAAGATGTGTTTTTTCCCTGGGAAGTCAAACAGGATGGTATTTATGAGGTGATTCTAACTACCGGAGGGGGCTTGTATCGCTATCGTTTGCAAGATACTGTGCAAATCTATGGTTTTTGGCGGCAACTCCCTCTCATACGATTCTTAGGTAAGGCAGGAGTCGTAGTCGATATGACGGGAGAAAAGTTGCAAGAAGACTTTGCTAAAGATTGTATGCAGGCTAGTTTTAGGCACTTGGGTTTGTCTGTAGAGTTTTACTTTTTGGCGGCAGTTGTCGAACAGTCGGAGAGGTGTTATAAGCTGTTTTGTTTTTCTCCTGGGTCGATTCTTAGTTCGCAACTGCTTTTGCAAGATTTAGAAAAAAGGTTGTGTGCTAACTTTCACTATGCCTATTCTCGTAAAATGGGTCAACTTGCCGCGTTACGGATAGAAATTTTAAATAGTGATTATTTGCAGTGGTATATGAAGACCAAAGCGGAGCGGGGTATAATGGGAACAGTTAAGTTTTTGTATTTAGAAAAGCCAGGTGTGTTTTCGTAAATGTTTTGTATTTTGTGAGGTATTATGTTAGAAAAAAGTAATAAGCATGTGGTGCTTTGTGGTGATTCGATTTTTGATAACGCAAATTATGTAGAGAAAGGGGAACTGGACGTACTGGGGCATTTGCAACAGCTACAGAAAAATACGGGCAACCAGGCCAGCCTACTTGCCGTGGACGGTGATGTATGTTTGGATGTTTTGCAACAGGTAAAGCAGTTGCCTGGTGATACCAGCCACATTTTTGTCAGTGCCGGTGGCAACGACGCTTTGGGGTTTATGGGAGTTTTGACAGAATCCTACGCTTCCAACGAAGAGCTTTTCTTAGCAATTGCAAATATACAGATCCAATTTCGTGAGCGTTATGTAAAGATGCTAGAGGGTGTTTTGGCTTTGAAACTTCCAACTATTGTCTGTACCGTTTATAACCCGCGTTATAATCTACCAGACCCGACAACGGGAATTGCCAGTAAGTTTATGCAAACCAAGCAAAAGATTTTGTCTGCTCTGTTGAGTCTGTTCAACGATGTGATCATCCAAGAGGCAAGTATGAGGAACTTTTCCTTGATTGATCTACGTGCGATTTGCAATACCGATGCAGATTTTGCGAATCCGATTGAACCGTCCACAATAGGTGCAGAAAAACTCGCGGCAAAGATTCTACAAGTATTGTCTGAACACGATTTTGCTGATGTGTCCACGCGTTTGTATATGTAGGGCAAGGCTCAAACTCTGCAATGCATACCCTTCTCTAGAATTTAGAAAGTCTTCTTCAGAGAAGGGGATATCTTTTAGTTCTTCTTCTAATCGCTGAGCAATAACGCTATACTGTCTTGCAGGTAGCGAATTTGATCCTGTGCCGTGTCGTGGTAGCGCCTACGTCTTTTGGCGGAATACTTTTCTGCTTCGTGGCAACGTTGTACAAATATGGAAAGGCGGTCTAACACACCGGTTAAATACTCTAGGTCTGGATATGGATTCATCGAGAAATCCTCCTGTTATAATTTTGGTTTCCCGATGGTGTAAAGGACTTGACCGTGTACTGAGAGTACACAGAGTTTCTTTATCACCCTCGGGTGTTGTTTCTCCGTTCGGACGAAGTTTGGCGACCGAGGCCGAACGGGGATCTTTTTGCTTGGATATTTCGCTTAAATTTTCATGGGTAAATATTTGTAGGTACAGGTGAGGTGTCGAGAACTTTTTTTTAAAAGGGAGACTTAATTTAATTCTAACTTGAGTTTATACTTCACTGTTCTGCTATTTTGGTAGTTATATACAAATACTTTTGGCCACATAGTTTCCCTTATAAGTCTTCCTATTTCAACAGCTAAACCTGCCGGGCCTGCATAAAATAGATGAATCTCACTATAATTGAGGTAGTTTTCCATCAAACCTCCAAAGGCTTTCTTAATATATTGCATATCATGGCTATATGCTGCTTTTCCTAAAGCTGGTTCTTTGATAGAGAACTCTAAAAAAGCATTGTCTTTAGTTTTTATAATAGAGTCATATCAATTTATACAGCATATGCGTTCAGCATACCTTTAATTACAAGTTTTTATCTATTTTTTAAGAAAAACTTTAAATATAAGGTGATAACTGCCTATTTTTGCAGAAAATCTAAAGTACATTTCGAATTATTGAGTCTAATTATAAAATGGTGATTTCACTAGTAATATCACTCATTCGAATAAAAAAATTTAGGAGAATTTATGGAAAGAACCAAACAAGAATACTTGCAGGATGTATTAGAGAGCTATAGGATGAAACATGTCGAAGACTTGGTCAATAAGCATAGAAGCAATCGTGATGAAGTCAAAGAAGCACTGGAGAGGAAGTATTCAAGTAAAATCTACAACCCAATCAACTCAGGATCATTTGCAAAACATACGGCAATTAACACGAAGTTCGACTTAGACATAGCCGTCCCATTCAAAAAAGACTCATTTGCTACAATTGAGAAAATGTTTGAAGATGTCTACGATTTCTTAGATTACGAATACCATGGAAGAGCCTCAATCAGAAAACAAAAAGTATCCATAGGAATGGAGTTTTTTCCCGATAGCGATGGAGATCGTATAAGTCTAGATATCGTACCAGGAAGAGAGCTAAATGCTAATCAATATTCGGCTGATAAGAATATGAATCTATATGTTCAATCTCTATATGGAATCATGAGTAAAAGTACATACATTCAAACAAATATTCAAGCTCAGATTGACCATATAAAGGCTAAAGAGAGCGAACGAAAAATTATCAGGTTACTGAAAATATGGAAAAACCGGAACTATAAGAATTATAAATCATTCCTCTTAGAGCTATTAGTCATCAAAGCTTTTGAAAAGGAAAATATCACTGGCAACTTTTGGGTGCAACTCAAAGAAGTTATGAAATACATCCAAAACAATGTCGCCCAACAAGGATTTTCCCTAAAAGATCCAGGAAATAGTGGTAACGATGTTATTAACACTTTGAATGATAGTGAGCGATTCACTCTCTCTAACGAAGTTAAAACTATCATCGAGAACATTGAGTCCAATGAAAATAGTATAAAACTATATTTCCCTGAAAATGATAACTTTAAGGTTACATCGAGTCGCGTGTATGGTGTTAACACGATAGGTAGTTATTCCACTCCACCAAATAATCAAAGATTTGGTTAACATAAATGTTAAATGTACAGGAGGTCAAACAAGCAATTTCTGCGATCCCATACATAAAAAGCGTTACCTACCAGGAAGAAGATAAGGTTTTAGTGTGTGGGAAAATAGAGGTAGAATTGGATGGATTGGAAAAACCATTAGAATTCGAATTCAAAATTCATCCACAGTATCCTCTGAAAAGCTACCATTCAGAATCAATCAAATTCTTTAACAAAAAAATGCTAGAGTATAGCCATGTCATGATTGATGGATCGATCTGTATCCACACCTCATACAAAACGAACATCCCTGAAAAAATTAGGGATGATTTTAGCTCCTTGAGACACTGGATTGAAAAATACTATCTCAACCATGAAAAAGATAAGAAATATGAGCATATACTTGTACGCCCCCAAGCAATTAACAACAAATACTATTTTTACTTATTCACTAACATTGATTATGAATTCAAATGTGGAGAATATGGAGAGATGGAATTATCTCATCTAAATGAAAGCTCTCGTGAAAGTGTAATTGATGTTACATATATAGTACAGAAATTTTTGCTAGATGAAAACAATAAAGTTGAATGTGATTGGAATCAGAGTTGTAAGCACTATCCTGAAAGAACAATAGGCTTTTTTATATTTATAGAACAGCCTCCAGCGAAATACAATAAATTTGTTTTTCAAGACTTCGAACACTTAGAAGCATTTATACCCCACCCCTTTCTCGAGAAATTATTTCAATTTGAGCAAGAAAATATTAAACACCATAAAGGCAAATTGATTCCTATATTTATTGGTTACTATACAGCAAAACCGAAAATACACTGGCAAGTATTAATGTTAGAAATAGGGAAGTTTCCTATTATAACAGATGGATATGCCGAAAAAAATGGGCTTCTTCTTCCTTTGCGAAAAATAAAAAAACAAACCATAAATTGGGCTGTTACTCATAACGCATCCTATGAAAATGTTTTTGGAAGAGGGACTTTGGATAGGAAAATTACAAATAGCAAGATTCTCATAATCGGAATTGGTGCCATTGGAAGCACTCTTGCTAAAGCTTTGGTAAAAGGGGGCTGTAGATACATTGCTATTGCTGATTACGAATTAAAGGAACCAGGAAATGTTTGTCGTTCTGAATATTCTTTCCATACTGGTATAACAGAAAAAGTTTTTGAATTGGAACAGATATTATTACAAAACTCTCCATTTGTAGAGATTGCCATTTTTGAAAAAAAAGCTTTTGATGAAATGATCAAAATGCTTTACACTCATTCCGAGATCATAGAGGGCTATCGACAGCGATTGAATGAGTTCGATATAATATTCGACTGTACAACAGACAATGATTTGATGTATGTTTTAGATTCCTTACAACTAAGCTGTGATTTAATCAACCTGTCTATCACCAATTACGCAAAGGACTTGGTCTGTGCATTTGCTCCCAACATCTACCATTTTGTGAATACCCAATTTGAGAGTATTTTGGAAAACCGCACTGATGACCTATACGAACCCTTTGGATGTGGAATCCTACATTCAAAGCCTCGTATACTGACGTAGCTTTTTTAGTCCAGATGGCAATCAAACAAATCAATCTGATATATAAAAATAACAAAGCAAAAAATAACTTTGTCATAAATACTAAAGAAGGTGATGTTTTTTCTGCGAGTATAAGAGAATATTGAAATTCACCAACAGACATAAAAACGTAGAATTAATCATTGCAGAAGAGTTGCTTGTTGGTCTTGAAAGATATGGCCTTGCACAGTACCCCAATGAGTTTGGAGGATTTTTGCTTGGCTACTACTCAGAAGATTTTACACAACTCTACGTAATAGATGCGATTTTACCTAAAAAATATAAAGGGATTCCGTCTCTATTTGAAAGAAGTATAGAAGGCATGGAAGAAATTTTCCGAGACTTATTTGAACGCAAAAAATTACAGTATGTAGGAGAATGGCACTCCCACATAGACGGAACTTCTATGTACAGCCAAACAGATTTACAAGCAATGACTGAAATTGCAAATCATGATACGGTTTATATAGAGAATCCGATACTGCTGATAATGAGTATCGGTGAAAAGGGTAGAAAAGATTTTTCAATCTATCTTTATGATAACAGTAACTTATACAAATATGAATAAGTGAAATTTAAAAAGGAGTAGTTTATTTGCAACCTTTAGTAGATTTTTTTAGTCACCCCATTGTGGTGATAGTAAATGGTTTTCTCGGTATTCCAACAATTCTTATTGTTTTGAGTGGGATATATTACACGTTAAAAGGTATTCTTCCAGTGTGGAGAAGGCTTGGTCTAGCGTTAACCAAACGGGAAATAGCAATTTTTGCTGATGAAAGATTTAATGAACTAAAAGATATTCTAGTAGATTCAGGATTATTCCAAGAAAAGAATATAATAAAAATTGATAAGGCATCTCTCAAAAAGGCAGAAACTATTTCCGTGTATTTAGTTGATTATGCCTGCTTTAAAAAAGAGATTGATGATGTTATGGCATTAAAAAGGGACTCAGATGCTATGATCATTTATTCACCACCAGAAGAACCTCGCATTGTAAAAGAAATGATGAATAAATTAAACTCTGAGAGAAACACGACTACTGCCAATTTTAGAGGCAGGCTTCTAAATGATGTTATTGCTGCTATGATTAGTACTGGTTTTAAAAAACAAAGATAATAAGAGATACTTTACAATTGTTGTATTTTATTAATATCTGTTCTTAGGGTTACAAATAACAGTGAAAGGAGCAAAAGCACCAGGCTATCTTGTTTTAGGGCTTTCCCAGCTTGAAAGCACAGACTGGGAGTCGTTCCAAGATGATGGTGTTTCTGCGGAAACGAATTTCTTTTCCAGAAGCAAGAAATACTACCTCCAGTCACAGCATAGCAATGTTTCCAAACCTCTGCTCAACAGGCGTTTTACTCGCTTACAAGCGATTGCGGAAAACTTTTATTCCTATTGTTTAGAATACACAAAGTCAAACATCTCATCCATTTTACAAGAATGTGCTGAGGAGTATGACCGCGTGGTAATCTTTGAGTCGTCTGATTTGGTGGAGCACTTCGCAGAATTGCAGAAGATTCTATCTTTAAACTCCTATCTCAAACGGCGGATCATACGCTCTGGAGACATTTCTAACCTGTTCTTGCCTTTTGGGTATATCAAAAAAAAGTTGTTAAATCGTATTCTAAAAGGGAAAGGAAATTCGGTAACTCCATATACTTTCCAAATGATAAAACTGGTTGTTGATAAAGACTTGCAAAGCAATGTAGTTCCTATCTACAGGGAAGAATACCTAGAAGCCTAAAAGTCCTTTTCCTCATCATACCAGATAAGATAAGAGAAAATCGTTATCCCTTCAATAACTTCTGGTTCTTCGGAAACAAACTCTGGTTTGGTTCTGTTGTCCACATAGATGATGTAATGCCCCTCCGTTAGACCGGCTCGTTTGCAATAATAAGCCAACTGTTTCTTGCCCTTTTTGAAGTAGGAAGGGCTGTAGTATTTTTTTAACTCCAACAGATATTCATGTCCTTCGACGTTAATGATCATATCTGTGTTGCCTAGAGAGACAAAGCCTTCGCGGTAGATTTTCCCATCAATCTCACGGATGAAGATGCTGATAAAGGTTTCAAAACTATAGATCATGGCAGCTTCGGGGATAGATACAAAATTCCCGTTTTCATCTTTTTCGCGGAAGGGACGAAAGCTGCGTAGGGCGATGTGTTCTTTGTATGTTGCTAGTAACTTTTTAAAATTGATCTTCCCTTCTGCGGTAAGATAGCTGCTTGAAAACATGTTACGAGCGATGCGTTCTCCTTCTCCATTGGTGTAAGGATACAAAGCTTTATAGAGACGTTTTTTATACAAAGGAACCCAAAACTTGATTGTATCGTTATTGTCATAAGTCAATAACCCGTTAATGTAGAGCTGCTCTATTGCAGGGTGGTCGATATCAAACTTGATAATTTCTTCCGAAAACAACAGCCTTTCTACAAATTTTCTGTGTTTCTTTGCAATTTTAATTATATTAGATACATTTTTATCAATTTTCTTGTTTAAATACCACTCTTCGACAACCAAGTAATCTTCTAAAGTGAGTTGTTGTTTATCACTGTAAAGTTCAACGAGTTGATTTGCAAAGCCATTGACCAGACCGGGTTGGTTGGCTGTCATGCTACTTATTTTTTGCTTTACTTCCTCAGTAAATATTTGATCTGTTTCCTCTTCGTGTTGTTGGAGAAGTTCTATCGTTTCCGTATCACTAAAGTAAGACAAGCTGAGGTCATCGGCTATATTAAACGGACTGGCGTTGTCTTGAATGATACCTGTGATATTGGCAACTCCAACAAGTATGACTGATTTGAGAGAATGGTTGTCTCGGTAATGATAGGAATTGCGAATAGAATGCAAAAACTCGTTAAAATATTCTTCATTGATGCCTTCTACTTCATCAATGATCAATACAAGCTTTTTTCCTGTAACTGTATCTATTTTTTCAAATAAAGCAGGAATGGATTGATCTGCAAAGGGGATTTCCCAGTCCTCCGATAATCCACGGTTTAGTTTATTTAGAAAAGATTCAATACTAGCATTCTTGTAGTTTTCAAAATTGATATGACAGACCTTGTATCCATCCTTTTCTAACTCTTTAGCCAACAGGCGAAAATAGGTGCTCTTGCCTGTCTGTCTGGGTGCCCAGATTGTAAAATAACGGCTTCTGTCGACCATATCATGGCCTTTGGCAATCAAATCAGGGCGAAATAGAGTATAGTGTTCTTTGGGATTATTGGGTCCTGAAGTATTAAAATAACGAGGTCGTGCCATGCTATTCTGAAATACAAAACGATCGTCTGTTTGTAAACGAGATTTTCCCCCAATTCTCTCTTTTTCCAGAGTATATCTATTGGATATTCCCAACTTTTGCGGCCAAAGATCCGGCAAAATATCTGGCACTATGTAACACAAAACTAGTGAATAAAGTAAAAATATTGACCTCTAAACCACATTTTGTGTTGGCCAAAGATCCGGCAAATTATACGGTAAAATAATGGATGAGAAATAGCGTTAAGACGTGAAAAAAGCAAATGTAAAATGGATGGATTTTTCGGGTGCGCCTCCTATTTTGTTGCCCAAGAGTTTGCTAACTCAATGGCAGGGGCTATTTCTTTTGCATCAGAGTTGTAAAAGTCCCGACTTGGAAATTGGTGCAGAGAAATACGTTATCTGTGATGATTTTGATTTTGACAATCCGCGTACTGACTACGATAGAGCTTGTGCTACAGAACATTCTCATTTTTTACTCGATGTTGCCAGAGGACAGGGTCTGGTATTTAGCACAGAATACGATCAAATGGCGTGGTGGCCAGAAGAGAGAATGCTGGTAAACGGAAGCTCTCTGCCAGAGCTAAAAAACTCAGATGTAAATTGGGAGTATCCGATGGAGTGGCAAGCTACAGAGTCTGAATTTGTTTTGATGAACGCTTGCAACCACGGTGGTGACCCAGATATGGACCCAAATAGTTTTGTTTGTCTAGATCTAACACCGGGAAAATATGTAGTAGAAAGAGCAAATTTTACGGACGACTATGTTCATATCTTATTTCGTTTGCGAGCAGTGTAGCGCTCTTTTTATGTCAAATAACTCAGTCTATGGAACAGGGAACTCAATAAGAAAGGTTCTATTCCTGCAATATTCTTGTGCAAGTTCTCTTTAAAAGAGTAGATGGCTTCTATTTTTTGCATATGTTGTGCAATCGTCGTTTCTGCGTAGTGGTGTATTAGCAGTAAGCAAAATATCTCCAGAAAGGCTTTGTAATTGAAATTGTCTGTCCACTCTGGGTGCTGGTCTTTGTAGGAGCGAACCCAGCTTTCCAACTCCAACAACAGCACAGAATTGTCTGCACACTCATTGACTTTTTCCTGTGTAAGTTGTAGAACTTCAGTGGGAACTTCAAAAGGGTTTAGACTGCCACCGAAGTATTTTGGAATTTCTAGGGAATGCCTCTCCCCTAGTATTTTGAGATTATCTTGCGAAAGGTACTGAAATGGTATGCAGACGGCACGGCTGATGATGGTCTGTTTGAGTTTTTTTAGGTCATTGACTAGAAAGATAAATTTGGAGTGAGCAGGTGGCTCTTCTAGTGATTTGAGTAGAGCTGTTTCTGCTTCGTTGTTGATGAGAGATGCATCGGGGAAGAGGATGATACGAAAGGCAGAAAGGTGCGGACGAAAGTTGAGTCTTTTGCTTTGTAGCCAACGTACGGTAAATTCTGCAGGGTCCTTTTCTTCCCCAATGGCAATGCGGGTATCAGAGGGAAATTCTATGTAATCGGGGTGGGCATTGTTCATGAAAGCCTTGCACGATGGGCAGAGGCCACAACTTCGTTTTTCTAAGCAGAGGATGTGCCGAGCAAAGCGTTCGGCTAGAGACCACTTGCCTATTCCATCAGGACCATAAAATATCAGTAAGGGAGGAATGGTGCTAGGATCGTTTTGGTATTTGTGGATAAATCGTTGTGCGTTGCTCTGGCCAATGATCTCTTCGGTAGAAAAGTGTTTGGTTGTCATGAATCTAATAGGTTCTGTAGTTCTTTGATAACTTTTCTCTGCGAGAACAACACATACCCCAAAATCGCCGTAAAGAGGAATAAGGCCAAGCCATAAACGAAGTGTAGGCTTTTCAGACGTTTCTGTTCCTCTTGGATGGCACGGATGCTTTCTAAATGGGAGATAAGCAGATAAAACTTATCAATATCCGCATATTTTTGTTTGGCTTCTTGGCGGATTTGGGTAATCAGGACAGCGGCTTCATTGCGAGTCATTTTTTCGACGATCGGAAAGCTCTCTTCTGTATCCATTTGTAAAAATTCGCTCGCTGTATATTGCTTTTTGCTAGGTTCCTGTGCGAAGTTTGGTTGGTACAAGAAAATAACGGATAGGAGGAATATTGGCATAGTTTGCAGAATTCTATTCATTGTACAAAAAGAGAAAGTTATTCAATATAGCCTAGTTTGTCTTTCCACTCTTGGAAGTAGGGAAGCTTTAGATGGATTACTAGGAAACCTAGCAGTGTAATATCAACAACTAGGACTGTGGAGATGGTAACAATGATATAATTTAGGAGTTTTTCTTCTTTGAGAATATCTGGATAAAATAAAAAAAGCAAAAAGGGGGAAACCAGCAGAAGCAACATGGAAAACACAATAAACTTGAGGTAGCGTAATGGAAAAATACGGGCAAAAACTTGCTTTTGTAAGCGTTTGGTGTCTAACTTCTTTTTAGGGCTCGTCATAATCTGTCCTCAACCAATCTTTCAAAATTTGCTTCCCACGAAAAATATAACTTTTCAGGGTATTCATTTTCACATTCATACTCTCTGCAATCTCTTTGTAAGATTTATTCTCAAAGTAGTACAATACCAAAGGTTTTTTATAGGTAATAGGTAATTTGGCAAGGAGGTTACGCATTTGTGCGTGCATTTCTTCCTTTAAGAGACCTAGCTCTGGAGCGTTTTGCTCTTGTGATCTTTTGTATTCATCCTGTAGTATACTTTTTTTTGCTTGTTGTATTTCTTGCTTTTTGCGAACTTTTTGGTAGCGGGCAATCAACTCGTTTTTGGTGATGCTATACAACCAAGTAGAAAACTTTGCAGAACCTTGGTACTTGGACAATGATTCAAATGCTTTGAGGAACACTTCTTGGGTTACATCCTCTGCTTCCTCCGAATCTTTTGTCGAACGAAGAGCGTATGCGTATACCATATCTTGGTATTTATCCATCAGCGTTTCAAACGGAGTTACATCTCCTGCAAGAATCGCTTGGATAAGATTCCAGTCCTCTCTATCGCATAAAATCTCCCGAGAAGAAACACAGTTTACTTTTCGAGCTTGTAAAAGGTTAAAAGCCCAAGTCCTATCGCTAATGGTACCAATCCTCCTAATAAAGCCAGGGTTTTACCCAAAGTAATGATAAAAACGATTGATAAGGCTAAGCCAATGAAGGTCAGCAGAAGCCCGATCAGAAAGGAATAGGCCCGGATGTCAAAGGGAGTGTGCTTATAAAGACCCTCTCTGATGAGCGTAATCCTTTGTTTGTGCCACCAATAAAAAACAAACCATAAGAGTGTCGACCCAAAAACAATTCCAAAAATGGGGATGAGGAATAAAATCAAACGATAGGTATCACTTTCCTGTTCACTCTGTGATTGCAAAAGCTGGAGAATTGCCTCGAGAGTTTTTTGGGTTTGCTCCGTTTTTTCATCTGGCATATATCTATTTGATATCCTGAGCTATCAATTGGTTCGCGTAAGAGGCTAAAAGAGGAATTCCTTCACTAGGGCTCGATAAATAGATTCTAACACCTAAATGCCTAGCTTTTTTATCTTCTTGTGCCGGTTTTAGGTTGCGTACGCTGCCATAAAATTCATAATCTTGCTGGTTGATATTGATTTTAAAGGCAATTTTTGCTCCTGTTTGTAAAAAATTGTATTCGCTGCCATGGTTTAGGTAGCATCCCATTCCACGTCCATCTTGGCTAATATCGATAATATCGTCCTTTTCAGAAAATAATCTCCATTCTTTGACATAGGAAAGTTCTAGCTCGTAGGTAAAATTCTCGCACTTGCTTTCGATAAAATCTACAATGGTAGAAAGTCCCTGTGCAGATTCTATCTCATCGTTGAGATACTTATTTCCTAGGTTTGGTAGGCTGCTGCGTAGCTCTACATAGCCTATCAGTACATTACCAGAACCGAAGAAGGGAATAATTAGTACAGATTTGATATTTTCTATAAGGTGTTTCTGGATCATCGAATCTAGATAGTGCTGCTTCATCTTACCTTCAGGGTTGTAAAATGTACGTTCCGAATAGAAGTCTTTGCGGTAGGCGTCACGAAGGAAGTAGGGTGTTTTACTGTCCGCTAGGTTATTGAGAAGTGGAGTGTCAACCGAGTAGTAGAAACCGACTTTCATAGATGTAATGAAATAGCCGTTGCGGTTGAGGATGGATTCTAATTCTGTCTCAAAGTTTTGGATCGCCTGGGTGACCAGAGAGGTTTTGCCATAGATAGATAACAGAGAGGTAATATCAACATGTGGTGAATAGTGTAAATGGTGTAGGGATATATTTTTGATAGCGGCTCGTTGCGCTGAACGTTCCAAGGGTGTTATGATGATTTCTTGGATCACAAACAAATCATCTAGGTACGGGTTTACCTGTTTGATTCGGATCTCTACCTTATTCTCCTTCATAATCGCCACCAAAACGGCTGGTTTTTTTATAGGACCATCTGGGCTTTTGAGGGTTATATGTACGGATTGGTTGAGATCTTTTTCGACCAGGTAGGATTCGATTGTATACCTAGTATGATCTGCTCTAGCCGTGAGAGTCTTACTCAATAATTTTTTGATAATTCCGGACAAAGTTACTTGGTCAGTTAAAATATACTTTTTCATTCTCTATGCCTCAAATAGCGATTTGTTTACAGCCTAAACCAAACTCTCGCGAGTGGAATTGTGCAACCAACCAAATCCCTGAGAAGCAACTCGTTCGAGAAAGCTATCTGAACCTAGGGAACTTAAGTGATGTCTTTCTTCTTCGCTGATCGGTAGCATATAGAGAAACTTTACATCATGGCCGTTTCCAGACTCTAAGCCTTCTAGAGGATAGGGTGGTATTTGTTTTCCTAAAATTTGCGAAGCATTTGGCTTCTCTAATAAAAATACATTGGTATAGTTTAAGGCAATCGAATTGGGGTCTCTGCGGTTGAGTGCAATGGTATGTCCGTTGCCTAGCCACTTCTGCATATTCCAGGGAAATTTCACAATATCACCTAGGTAATGCGGCACCCATGTTTCGCTCTTATCCGAATTAGGGGGGTAGTGGACGGCAAATACCAGCTCTATTCTTGCAGATGACAAGTAGTCCTTTTGGTACAGTTCAACACCGGGCATATTTTGGCCACTCATGCCAACAGTTGTGAAAATAGCGGTATTTTCTAAACCAGGTGGATGGAAGCTAGCTATGCCTATATAAGGAAAACTACCTCCATCGGCAGACCAATATTTCGTATGTTTTCCCCACTTCGTTTCTAAAAAGTCTAAGCGAGAATCACGAATTTGTGTCCAAGAGTCCTTTTGCGAACGTGCTTCCCAAAATTTTCTTGCTGCTTCGATTCTATTGGCAATGGGTCCGTGGTAAGAGTCCCCCAAGGGCTTCGCAGTAATTGTTTCCTTTTTGGCGTATTTCGCGTAACCATGGAAACCTTTTACTCCAGACCAAGGAGGTAGCAGGGCATAAAGTTCTTCTCTTACGAAAAGAGCAAGTCCATTTCCCTCCTCCAACCAGATAAAGTAAAGTTCTTCAGCAAGAATTGCAGATGTGTCCATGCTTGCTGTTATCTCGTCGGCGCATAATAGAGGTGCTAGTCCAGATTGTAAGTCTTCCGCTAAGCGTTCTTTAGGAGCTTCGATACGATTTTTGACCCAAACAGATTTCATGGAGTCTTCGGGATTGTGCTGACTTTGTAGATAGAGGTAGACAGTTCTGCCGTCGTCTTCTAAATACGCTGTCATAGAAGAGTAGGGATTGGTCTCTTGGTAGACAATGGTAAAATTTTCAGTAGCCATTATTTTTTATGTGGAACAATCCTTTTTTTAAATTCTTCTAACAATTTTTCCGCAGTTTCTTCCATTCCTGTTTCAATAAATATTTCCGGGAAATAGGCAGAAGCATTTATCAAACCCTGCAAAGAACTCTCTTTCCACTTCCGGTAATTCCGTAAAGATTCAAAGACTTCTTGGGGAATCTCTTGACCTTCTTTTTTACAGTTGATAAAGGTATCGATTGCTGATTCGGCCGTCATAAATTGCTTCATCCTAAATTACCTCTTGTTTTGTTAAACAATAAGAATTAGGTAGCCATAAAGACAAGTCGAATTCTATAACCAATTGTAGTTCGCAATGATACCTATAAAATTGGGAAATACAAGCAAAAAAAACTTTTTTACTAAATATTTTATTAACTTTTATCTAATGGTTCAGTAGATAGCACCAAAAACTTCGGAAGATACAGGAGTGATGATAAAAGAAAAAGGAGGGTAGACAATGTACCATTTAGTAATATCTTTTTGGATAATCTTTATTTTTTTTGCTTTGTTCTTCTTCGCTTCTGTGCTGAAATTTTGCATACTTGCTATTAGATCAGACCTATGGTAAATCGGATAGACACCGAATAGGTATAGGCCTACATTAGATGCTGTGAGGTAAGATTTAGGTTGTCCATCAGGAGTTGTTAGGCTTTGAAAGTCTTTTTTGGGAATATGAGACAGACTAGAACAAAAGCTGAGAGTGAATGCACATACTAGATAGATAGTGGCTTTGAAAGTTTTTTTCATACTAATCCAAAAAATAAAAAACAAAAATATGTCAAGAAATTCAAAATTAGATTGACAGTATCCGATCTCGCTTCTTAGCATTGGTAGCATGCTAAGAATTTGGAATAGCGTAACACAAGAAGATACTGAAACTGAGATTCGCTATGATACCAAAGACGTTTATGGTAGCGGTGTTATGCTCTACAATGATAACTTTAACACCTTTGAACATGTAGAGGACTGTTTGCGCAGAATTTGTTATAAATCCTTAGAGGAAGCGCAAAGAATCGCTATGGAGGCACATAGCAAAGGTAAGTCTCTCTGCTATAAAGGGAGTATGGAAGAATGTGAGACTGTTTGGGAAAAAATGTCCATTGAGGGTCTTACCGTTTCGCTCGTTTCTTAGCTTGTTTGCAAATAGACATAGCGACGCATGTCTTTTACCACCCATACCCAAATTCCTACAAACATAGATGTTGCTAGCCAACTGCCAAATTTAACACCTGGCAAGAGAAAGAAATCTACCACTCCGTGTTGTAAGACTGCCACGATAAAAGCAAAGCCTAGATAGAGGAAGAAGTCGCGGCCGAATTTTTGGTTGCTTTTTAGTAAAAATAGGGCAAAGCAGAGGTTTATCAGTAAGTGGATGTTAGACGAGTGAATGGTTCTTCCAATAAATAGGTTGAATAGATCGGAGCTGCTCGTTTTGGAAAAATATAAAAAGTTTTCTCGAATCGAAAAGCCTAGAGCAACAAAGCCCGCGATTAAGATAACATTTTTTTGCCATAACCTTTTGCGCTTGTCATGCGCCAATAACCAGGAAAGACTTAGGATAAATAGACTTTTAACTGTTTCTTCCATCATGCTTGCTTGGATAAAAGCGATGTGTAATGTTTGTGTGAGAATACTAACTTTTCTACGTGGGCTACTTAGATTGACTTGTGGGAATAGAATTTCACTGAAATACAAAATTAAGTAGGTAGATAGAATACCTGCTGCGAAACCAACTAGTGCGGAAAGAAACTTTCTCTTTTCGGGAGGGTGCAAGTGGTACAGTGCATAGGCCCAGGGAGCTATGGAAAGAAAGGCAAGAAAGCTCAACCAAGGGTCGTTTAAAAAGTTAAAAAGAGGTTTCATACTTGTTAGAACTCTTCCATAACTCTACCATCGAACTGTAGAACCAAGTCTTTTTGCAGTTGGGTTGGCATTTTGTTGGGGTCGATCGTTCCATTCCAGAATAGTTCGGTTACACGAATATCTCCCTTGCTATCCGGTGGGGGCATAAGAGGCGACATATTTTGGATCAACTCTACAGTCAACTCGTCTTGATCTGGATATTGCGAGGCTTCGACAATTTCGACATCTACTACGTCGCCATCTGCGGTAATGGTGTAGGCCACTACAGAAGAGTAGGGAAAGGGAGCACGCTTCCAATATTCCATAAACGCTTCAGGTCCACGCATACGCGCAGAAATATAATTGGAGTAGGTCTTAGGTAATTTTTTGCCCTTGATACGTTTTACATTTCCCTTAACCTTACCCGTATCTACATTTTTCTCATCAGTGATGATTTCTCCTTTTTCCTTTTGTATCGTTTCTATGCCAGAAACTACACCACCGTTGAGTCCCTCTACTTTATCAGGGATTTCGGGATCGATAAAATAATACTCCAGTTTTTCTGGTTGGTAGTTACTCATCATCTTCTTTTTCTTGCTAGATTGTTGGCGATTGATGGTAAAGGGAACGATGAGAATTACAGATAGGATGATCAGGTGAATCAATAAACTCAGAGGGAAGTTTTTCATAAAACCTGGTTTAGGACCGCGTTTACCTTCATTTTCAGAGTCTTCTCGCATAGAGGATTCGATATGGTAATTGGCTAAAAAATAGATAAAGACGATAAAGGCAATGATGCCTAGTAGTGTCGCGGTATTGCTGAAAATTTTTACAAAGAGTTTCTCGGGAATTCCTGATTTCAAACCAAAGGAAGACAGAAAGCTAACTCCAAAGCCTATGTTGAGAGAGTAGGATATGGCAATTCCTAAGAAAAAGATTCCCAATAAAAAGCAGAACAATAAGGGAAAACCAATCCAATAGCGAGAAAGGTATATATGCCCCCATCCAGGCAGTAAAAGTTCTCGTATTTTTGTATAGGTGTATTTGTGGGCAAACTTGATACTCATGAAATCTTTTGTCGGAGCAGAATACTTCATATGTACGAACAAACTACAGTAAGGTTTGCGTAAAAAGCGCAGAACACCTTTTCTACGGAAAAAATACAAGTTCATTAAGAAGATCAGTAAAAAGTCTGATATACCATTTTTCAAAATGGGTAGGCCAATATAGCTTTTGAGGATATAGGAGTAACTGGAGTCGGAAAGGTGGCGGGCTAGGGTATCTTCAAAGGAGGTTCCCGATAGCAAGCCCATTAGGATTGTTAAAATGCCAAAATAAGAACTTGTAGTATTGCCATCTGTCCAAACACTCTCTACAATTCCTTGTAGCCAGTAGGCAAATTTCCATTCTGCCAGGAGAATGCTGAGAAATAAGATGAAAAAGAGTTTTGATGGCTGTGACATAAAGTTCGCATTGGGAGAAAACTCTTGAAACGGGGAAGGATTGCGTTTTTTTCGCCAATACCTGTATTCACTATAGAGAAGTAACGGGGCAAAAACAAAGTATAAAAAACGTTTGATATTCCAGTAGTGTGTAAGAGAGAACTCTATTAGGTTACTATTCCAAGCATCATTGAAAAGTGCTAGCAGTTCAATCGGGTAGAAAATACAGAAAAGAAAGCATTGCAAGAGCAAAGATTCAAAGGCAGCTGAACGCAAACGATGCTGTTTGCGGTATATGAGCAAAACACCAACCGGAAAGAAGACTCCCAACTCTACAAAGGGGCTTAACCAGCATAGAAAAATAATCGCTTGGCGGATCCAGCGGTTTTGTGAGGAAAGATCTGTTCTGGGAGGCATAGTTACTGTTTGCAATTCCATATTGATTTCTACTACTTTGACAACTATCTTAAAAATCCTGCAAAATAAAAAAAGAAAAAACTTTATGAATCAGGCCAGTTTAAAACCATATGTAAATATGGCTAATGACAAAGAAGATCAGTTGAAAGAGATTGTTGCAGTTTGTAAACGGAGAGGATTCGTTTACTCAGGTTCTGAAATATACGGAGGTTTGTCGAATACCTTCGATTATGGACCCTATGGAGCTGAGATCTTACACAATTTAAAGCGTTTGTGGTGGGAATACTTTGTCCACCGTCGGATGGATGTCGTTGGCTTGGATTCCTCTATTCTACTTAATCCTAAGGTTTGGGAGGCTTCTGGGCATATCAGTAATTTTAATGACCCTCTAATGGACTGTAAAAACTGTAAGACTCGCATTCGGGTAGACCAGTTTATCGATGACAAAGAAGGTGATGAGTTCAGCAGCGGTAAGACTTTAGCAGAGTTGCAACAGATTATAACCGAGAAAAACTATGCCTGCCCCTCTTGTGGTGCCAAGGGAGCTTTCACCGAACCCAAAGATTTTAATCTAATGTTCAAAACATCACATGGAGCTTCCGCAGATGAATCTACTGATATCTATTTAAGACCGGAAACAGCGCAAGGAATATTCATTAACTTTAAAAATATTACGAATAGCTGTCGTGTCAAACCTCCATTTGGCATTGCCCAGATCGGTAAATCCTTTCGTAATGAAATTATGGCCAGGCAGTTTGTATTCCGTACCCGTGAATTTGAACAAATGGAAATGGAGTATTTCTGTGAGCCAGGAAGCCAAGCAGAATGGTTCCAGCATTGGGTTGAATATTGTGTGAACTGGTTGCAAAATACTATCGGTATTCGCAAAGACAATATAAGAATTCGCGAACATGCAAAGGAAGAACTATCGTTTTACAGCGAAGCGACCTCAGATATTGAATACAAGTATCCCTTTGGTTGGGGAGAGCTATGGGGAATTGCTTCTCGGACAGATTATGATTTGTCGCAGCATGAAAAATTTGCAGGAACAGATCTGAAATATAACGATCAAGCCGCAAAAAAGAAGTATGTTCCCTACGTCGTAGAACCTGCTCTAGGCTTGAATCGTTTGTTTCTCTCGGTGGTTAGTGATGCATATGAGGAAGAAACTTTAGCAAGTGGAGAGAAAAGAGTTGTTCTTCATTTGACAGCAAAAGTAGCACCTGTAAAAATTGGGATATTCCCTCTTATGAAAAAGGATCAGTTACCAGAAAAGGCGAGAAATATATTTACTGACCTTAGGGAACATTGGCATTGTGAATACGATGATGGTGGCAATATAGGCAAACGCTATCGTAGGCAAGATGAATTAGGCACACCATTTTGTCTAACCGTCGATTACGATAGTTTGAAGGATGATACGGTAACGGTTCGGGAGCGAGATACCATGCAACAAGAAAGGGTTTCGGTGGATAAGTTAAAATCGTATTTTATTTAAAAAATTTAAAATAAATATTTTGTTATTCTTGCTAAATAAGGACACTAAAAAGAAAAATAAATAAAACACAACAACGAGAGATAAATATGAAAGGTTCAAAAAGTACAAAAGTCATTCAAGATAAAGAAACTTTGTTAAAGGCTGTAAAAAAGGCTATTATAGCTGATCATT
The DNA here is from genome assembly GCA_039028475.1 of Spirochaetota bacterium. Classification (GTDB taxonomy): domain Bacteria; phylum Spirochaetota; class Leptospiria; order Leptospirales; family Leptospiraceae; genus JBCCIA01. Next base: position 64,231 of record JBCCIA010000001.1, read on the forward strand.
CTAATGGAACAACTTATACTGAAATTGCAGGCAAAATAGGTTGTACAAAACAATTTGTCAACTATATTGCCAATGGAATGAGACAGCCATCTTTAGAAGTTCTCATGCACATAGCAACGCAATACAACATCGGCTATTTGTTCCAAAATAAAGTCAAAAAGTAACAGACTCTAAAACTTTCGTTGATTTTATTTGTCATATTTATTAATGTCTCTTTAGGTAATATTAATACTTTTTTTATAAATAAGTATTGATATTGCTAAAAGGAGATAATAATGGAAGAACAAAATGAATACTATTTTTTAAGTTTAGATGATTTAGATAAGCATCTTGCTTTGAATAGTAAGAAAAACCGAACTCTTTTGGTAGAGCAATGGAAAAGAGTCAGTGGTTTAGAGGGGTATGACTTTAGCATTCTTTGCTCACGATTGACTGCCGAAGAGTATCGTTTTCTATTTCGCACCAACCAAGTTACGGTTGTTCCTGCTATAGCAAAAGCAACACAAAAAAGGTTATTGACAGAGAAGGAACAGATACTCCTATCACAGATCAATGTAGCAGAGTCACAAGAGTTACAAAAATATAAGGGGAGCTTTTTGAGTTTCTTTAGCTTAAAACACCGTTTAGAAATGACATGTGATTTTATTTTGAGGAAAAGAGGAATACGGAAATGATACATGTACCTATGAAACAGACTGATGAGTCATATATATACCTTTTTCACCAATTCCGCCAAAAGCCATTCCATGCTGAGGACTGTGAAAGGTTTCAAGTCACACGCGATGCACTTGTAAGCTGGGAAAGTGAGCTACAAAGTGGCAAGAACCACCTGGTTAGTTATGGGTACTCTCAAAACCTAAAACTTATCCATTACTTGTATGATATACTTGGTGGTCGAGTAGAGTTGAATATTGGTAAAGCAGAGGGCAATCTCTATGAACTTTTGCATTCTTTGCGTTTGCAGTTGGATATTTTTCCTTTCGAGTTTATACTAATGTCAGCAAACGAGTTCAATCATTTCATGGTAAATGAGGATATGTTTGAACCCCTGCCCGGACAACAATCTATCCGGTACGAGGTTCTGTAAGAAAAAATGGTGAGTAGTCTAAATTATTTTATATTCTGGAGAGCCTGGTAGATTTTTGCAGACCAGGCTCCGCCTTCCTTCACATATACAGCTGGACTGCCAATAGGAGCTCCTACTTCGGCAGAGATTCCACCGGCCTGAATCTTTCCTGTCCAAACGTTTTTCCATTTCCCCTTAGGAAAATATCCTTTGACACTTGTTTTTCCTGCATTTAGTACGGGAAGAACCAACACATCCTCCCCCAGTAGAAACTGGTATTTTAAGCTCCAAGTATTCTTATCATTAGGGTAATGTAAATAGGGGTGACGTACAACGGGGTAGCCTTTTGTATTTGCTTCGTCCACTAGATGTTTTAAGTAATCTTTTAAGGCGTAGTGGACTTTTCCGAATTTTGCAAAGAACTTTACCGTTTTTTCATCTGTATAGGGTTGGTGGTTTTCTTTCGGACGGTTGCCTTCATGCGTACGAAAAATGGGCGTAAATGCGTTTAACTCTGTCCAGCGTAAAAACAGTTCTTCACTTCTATGGTAGTCGGCTAGGGGGTTATTGATTGTCGTATAACCACCGATATCGCTATGGTTTAGAGAGATACCACTCACGCCGCCAGAAAGTAAGCCAACGACAGTAGAGGCAATCCCATCGTTTTTGCCAAAACTGACCATTTGATCGCCTTCCCAGAAGAGAGTCGAGTACTTGTTGGAATAGCTATAACCGGAACGATTGAAGAAAACGATTTCACCCTCTTTTCCCGCTTCTTGGATCGCTTCCATATTCAATTGTGCCCAGTCTACAGAATAGCGGTTGTGGTAGACTTCAGCGGAAATACCAGAATGCAGTTTCGCATCAAACGGCAGCCATTCCCCAAAGTCAGCCATCCAACCGGACAAACCCATATCTATCATGTTCTTTTTGATGACTTCTTTTAACCACTTACGTGTTTTGGGGTTGGTTTGATCGATAAGGTATGCTGGAAAGCCTACGGTTTTGATCACGTAGTCATTGCCATTGCGGTCTTTGACGAGTAGTCCCTTATCTCTCGCTTCTTCAAACATCTTGCCTTCGTTGGCTAAGAAAGAATTGATATAGCCTAAAACTTTGATATTTTTACTATTCATTTCTTTTACAAAATTTCTGAAGTCAGGATAGGTCTTTTCATCTGCGCGCCACAGCCACCAGAGTTGTGAACCAAATACAGTTTTACGTTTTCCCTCCCAGTCTTGGATCCATAGGGCAGTAACAGGGTTACCAGCTTTGACAGCTTGATCCACATGCTTGACTACAGTATCCTTTCCGCCTTGTAGCCCCATCCAGGTACCATATGCCCAGTCCGGTAGCTTGCGAAATCTACCGGTTTTCTGGGTATACACTTCAATCAGATCTAATGGTGAGTTGGCCAACCAGATCGTACCCTCTAAGTTACGTTCCCAAAACTCTACTTTGACTTCATCTTCTTGCGTTAGATCAAAGGTGGAGTATGCAGAGTTCTCGTAAAAGACGGAACGATTGTCTGTAGTGATATAGTGTGGTATGGGAGCATAACTGCTGTATTCGTTTCCACCTGCTTTGGCTTGCCAATTGGCTCCAAAGGTAATGGGTTGGTCTCCTCTGCCTAAACCCTGCTCTTCATTGAATAGGTAGAGCTTGTGGCCTTTGAGGTTGAAGTGGGAGAATTGTTCCCCAAAACCAAAGAATTGTTCCTGTGAATTCGACTGGTAGCTTAGGTAAATGCGGTTTAGCTTCTCATCCATTAAATTGACGCTAAAAGAAACTGTGTTGTCATTTTCTGGTTTGAGAGTGATATTGTATGCAGTATTACAGCGTTTTCCTGTTAGTTTGCCAGAAAGAAAGAGTGAGCCATTTTCTACTTTCAGTACGGAAAGGTCTTGGTTAGAACAGCGGTATTGGATTTCTTCATCGAACTCAAAGGAAGCTAAACTATAGCTAACTTCTGGTATGGAGGAGGCAGCAGTTAAGAAGGGCTTTTGCAGATTGAAAGCGATGAAAACTCTCTTAGAATCTTTTTGGAAGATTGTTAATTTATCTTTCGAATAGGAGTAAGAAACGGTATCTGTTATTGCCGCAGAGGCTTCTTTTAAGCCTTGGGTATTAATTTTGCCTTGGGTCGATAGACAAGACAGGCAATGAATAAATACTATCAGATAAGCAAACCAATATTTCATGTAATCATCTCTCTTTTATTTTTTTTTATCAAATCCACCCACTCTAGGCGCTGCCTGTGCCCTGGAAGATTGGCCAAACAAGGAGACAGCCTGCTTGGGCAGATTGGATTTACGCCATTCAAACCAAGAACCTTGGTAGGTATGTAAATCTTGGTAGCCCACTTCTTTTAGCATCAAAGCTGTCAGGCTAGAGCGAGCACCATTGTAATCATAGACAACCGTCGTCCGCTCTGGCATAAACGGAAAACCTTGCAGTTTCTTTTTGAAAGCCATTTTTGGTGTCAATACCCCACCTTCTACATACAGACTACGCCAGTCCCAAAGAAATGCTCCAGGAAGCCGTCCGCATAGGGTTCCTGGTTCAGGGTTCGTCATGCGTGGGCGCACTCCATCATATTCTTCTTTGGTGCGAACATCAAATATTTGCAAACGCGTTAGATTCTTTTCCATAAAGCCTTTATCAACAACACTCTGTAAGGCTTTTGCTTTTGTTTTTGGTATTTCAAACTCTAAAACATTTTGTCCGCTTTCCGTAGGAGCGGTGTTTTCAGTCCATTTTTTTTCTAATATATATGTTTCGCGAAACCCGGCACTTCGAAGTAAAAAAGTCATCCGAGCAGCAAACATTCCCATTCCTTCGTCAAAAACTACAATTCGATCTTTGTCTTGCTCTAAAGCCATTTCAACAATTTTGTACAAAGGAGTACACATTTTCTTCTGTGACTCAATATCCGAACCAAAAGCTTTCTTTATAAAAGGGAAATAATAAGCACCTTCTATGGTTTTTTTTTGGTAAGCTACCAAGCTGCGACAATCAATGATAAAATCATTAGAATCAATTTCTGGTTGTAAAAATCTCCATTCAGACAATGCCTGTTCCTCAAATTTCTATTTTTGTTAAGCGTACAATTTGACCACTATATTAGAAGGTCGAATTTTATGTTATTTTTTTTTTGCAAAAGAGCTAGATTTTGAGGAAAATGTACAAGCTAGGGTTTGGTTAAGCAAATTCCTTGTAGGTATATCTTATTTTTCCAAGAGAGGAAGCCATGAGCTGTACTAAAGCGTGTAACAATTCCGTCTATACTGCCACCAGGGCATTGTTGGTTTAATTTTTCTACAGCTTGCAGGACGTAATTGGTATCAGAGGAAAAGTGAAAAATTACCAATTGTTCAGCACTAGCTTCTATTCGTTTTCCCTCTTGCAAGGAACCAGGAAACTGTCTGTCTCCAGCATTGTACTGGTGTACGCTGGAAGAGCAAGCGAGGAGCAATAAAGATAGCGATAAAAAGTATTTCATTTTACACAGTAAGCATCTGATGTGATTAACATTTTACGTAGCAAAGGATAGTGAACGATTTGGAAGCGAGTAATGATCCCTGTGACCAAGCCGTCGGGGCATTGGGCTATCAATTTTTCAGGTAATTCTTCTACATATGTATTGGAGAAATTCAAACCTAAAAATACCCATTTGCTTACCTCTGCCCGGATCTTATTTGAACGATCCTTGGGTTGTGGAGTAATCGAAACACTTCTCAGCGATACACATTGGTTTAAGATTAAAAATAGACTTACCAATAAAAATTTATGCACCTGATTCTCTCCCTTCCCCAGAAGTCTTTTTTGTTTTATCTGGTGTTTCACGACCCTCGTCATTTTGCTCATTAGACTTAGATTTATCCTTAGTTGTTTCCGCTTTATGCTGCAATTCCCCATAGCAGTATCCTATGATTTTACCTATTTCTCCACTAATTACAACGTACTTAGCCGATTCGCGAATCGAAGTCAATCCAGTTATTTTTCCAGAGGGACATTTTTCATAAATCTTCCAGGCTAGTTTATCTAGATAGGTTTCATCGTAAATAGCTTTGCCAGTTCTTGGACCCATATTGGAGATGGACAAAATAAATGATAGAGCTTTGATGCGTTTGGCATCTCTCTTGTTGATTACCCCGCTACGCTTAAGTATATAACCGGCTTTGCCAGCCGTTTTGGCTACTTCTATGCCTAATTCACTTTTCATGATGGTAAATTTTTTTAATTTTGCATGTCGTGAGTCGATATCACCTAACGAAAATTGGTGTAAAGCAGCACAGTTTGAAAAAAATACCATTATAGATACAACAAGCAGAAACCGCATAAAGACCACAAAGCCATATATTTTCTTTTTTGTAAATGGAAAGTTATTATTTTGCATCAGAATTTAAAAATCTGCACTATATCTTGTACCTCTTCGGAAAGATTTTTTATTTCATCCATAGAAGATTGTATTTTTTCTGTTTCCTTGGCAATATCATGAGATTGCTGCGTAACTTGAGCCGTCGATTGGATTATTTCTTCATAGGCAAGTTTTTGTTCTAAGATTGCTGCATTGATAGCATTCGTTTTACTTTCTAGTAGGTTGGATTGTTTGAGAAGAGCTTCTCGGGTATCTAATTCGTCATTCAAGATTTCAGAAGTTAGAATTGTTTTTTGAACAATGAGTTCGATATGATTTACGATTTTGCGAAACACCTCATTCGTTTTTTCGATTCTTTGTTTGCTATGGGCAATATCTTGGTTGTTGCGTTTTACATTCTCTTCGATTTCTTTGATGCTACTGGCCGTTTGTTCGGCTAATTTGGAAACTTCGTTAGCAACTACAGCAAACCCTTTCCCATACTGTCCGGCCCTTGCCGCTTCAATAGAAGCATTTAAAGATAGTAAATTTACCCTATCTGAGATTTCTTTGATCACAGTCACAATATTTGTAATTTTCCCTGAACTGGCAGTTATATTAGAAATGCCTTGGTTCATTTCTTTTAGAGCAACGTCCCCTTCTTCGACCATTTCGCTTACTTCATTGGAAAGAGAAAGAGCATTATCTGTATTGTCTCTGGTACTTTCGATTTGAGAATACAGGGTGTTGATCTCTTCTGTAAGTAGGCTTAAAACTCTAATATTGGAACTGGAAGATGTAAAGATACTATCTACACTCACAGACATTCCTTCCAAGGAAGTGGAAGCTCCATCTGTAGTTACCACTTGGCTTTTTACCTTATCCGCTAGAGACTTGTTTGCAGCAAAGGTTTGTTGGATAAATTGATTGAGCTTATCAGATGTATTTTTAATAAGTGCCAGAAGTTCCTTTTGAGCCTCTAACATTTTTTTTATTTCAAAGGTAAGATTGTCTACTAAATTATCACGATTTAATTTACTTGTATCAATTTCTATATTCAAATTGCCAGATCCAACCTGGCTCATACTGGATGATAGGATTTTAATTTGTTCCTGATCACTTCTATTGTTTTGCTGCTGCCATTGGAAATAGATAGATAGAGTAGAGGAGATAATTAATATAGAACCAAAGAAGATAAGAAAAATAGTAGTAAGAGATGTTGGTAAAGTAAAGAAAAGTAAGGTAGAGATAGCAGAAATTGTCAGAGTTACATAAGGAAACCCTCTTACCAAGAAGGGTTTCCACTTTTGTAAGTTATTCATACTGAATCTAACCAAGCAAAACCATCTTCAGGATTATCAAAAATCTTAACTTCCACCCCTTCGCTGGCAAAGAAATCGACAAACTTTTTCTCTGCTGTCGCTGTTAAAGCTGACTTTGGTTGGATCAATGCCCACTTTTTCCAACCTGCAGCAATTGTATCAGGAGTCCAAACATTATTTATCCACTCATAGTCTTCTTCTTTTCTCACAGAAGAAAGCTCACGGTTATCAGATAGCCACTTATATGCATTGTATTTTTTTAAGCATTCGGTTCCTTTGAGTAAGCATTGTTTGAGACTCTCACCGATATTCCTTCCATTTTGTACTAAATGGACAATTTTTTTATCTTCTAACCACTCGGTTTTTGCTGTTTCTGATTTGAAAACTACCATAGAAAACCACTCCTAATTTTGAATTAAGCAATTTGAAATTTATAATTAGTACTATTGAAAAAGATCATAAAATGCAATACTTTTTTTGTACTATAGAAAATTCGCTGATTTTGCCAGCAAGATAAAGTTTAGGTTTCTATAAAAAGTGTTGTGATAAGAAAAATAAACTCAAAAAACCTAGTTGATTTCGAAATCTAGAGTAATAATTTAGAATGGGGTAGCTATTGGAATGCAAAAATGCGACAATAGAGATATAACCAAGAAAAGCGGAGGAAATCCATGTCAGAAACTTTTGCAGAAGGACTGAACCTTTTGAGAATTTATATCACTATTTATGGTGTTCTCATTGTAAGGTATGTATTATTTGCCGGAATTGCTATTTTACTCATCTGGAAGGTATTGGGCCAACGTTTGCAGCACAGGCTCATCCAAAAAAAGAAACCAGAAAGAGACAAAATGATCCAAGAGATCAAATACTCTCTTTCCACATTTGTTATTTTTGCTCTAACGGGAGTAGGTGTGTATCTTGCTCGTACCAGTGGTATTAGTTTGATGTATGCTGAGATACAGGACTATGGTTGGGGATATTTTCTCTTTAGTGTTGTTGCTATGATATTTGCGCATGATACTTATTTTTATTGGACCCACCGGGCTATGCATCATAAATTACTTTTTAAGCGTGTGCATTTGGTACACCACCGTTCTACAAACCCTTCCCCTTGGGCCTCTTTTGCATTCCATCCGACAGAAGCTGTTGTAGAAGCAGCCATTGTTCCTATTATGATCTTTGTAATTCCCTTGCACCCATTTGTTATTCTTGCATTTATCATGTATATGAATTTTTTCAATGTATTGGGACATCTGGCGTTTGAATTGTATCCTAAGGGCTTTACTAAAAGTAAACTATGGGGATGGAACAATACTACAACACACCACAACATGCACCACAAATATTTCAATTGCAACTATGGTCTCTATTTCAATATTTGGGACAAACTTATGGGAACGAATCACGCAAAATACCATGACACGTTTGAAGAAGTTACCTCACGTCAGCCTGAAACCAGATCAGAGCTCGCTACTTCGCAAACACCTACTTTAGCTACAAAAGTGTAAGGATGAGTTCGTTTTTAGACATGTTGTAGTATAATACTATTGACGATTCGTGCTGAATTTTTACCTTGAGATACATTATAAGAGCCTGTCTGAAAACACTACTACAGGCTCTTGCAGCTAGCCTTTTATGTAAGAATAAACTTATTTTAAGACACGCTGTAAGTATTGGGAAAAAATTATGAGAAAATATACTAAATATCCATTGCTGTTGCTTCTTCTGCTGACCCTATTTGCATGTAGCAAGCCAAAGATAGATGCTACTTCAGATGAAACTATGCGAGACTCTATGCAAGCTATTGCCAAAAGCCTTCCCGAAGAAGAGAAAGAAGAGTTTGGCAAAGCTTTGCAAGCAGTAATGCTATTCACGGGTATGTCCTCTCTAGGCAAAGGCAAGGAAGAAATGCAAAAAGTTATCAAAGAAAAGTTACATGGGAAAACTGCGGAAGATATTATGGAAATGGCGAAGAAGATACAAGAAGACGTTAAGGCAAAACAAGGGCAGTAGTTGAGCATCGTTGATTTTATCCCTTCGGTAGCTTTATTTTTAAACTAATGAAGTAGCACTTTTAAGATAAGAAAATTTATAATGACTCAATAAATGAACCGGTTGCTTCGATCATTTAATCAGACAAGAAATGACATACAACCGGCACTTAAAATGAGTATAATCGTATCAAAATATATCAAGAAGTTTTCAGGTAAGTATTTAAAAAAATTAGGTAAGAGAAAAATAACGCTCATAGAAATATATATGGCCTCGCTTTTTCATACACATGGAAAAATAACATTGTCAGCTTTATCCCGGAATGTTGTTTTAGAGCAGAGATTTAAAACAACTGTCGGCAAGTTTTTCGGTCGCGACGGATTTAGATCAAGAGAGCAATATCGTTCAATTCTACAACATGAAATAAATCGTGTATTACTAACTCATAGAAATGAAGGCAAATGGTTTCTTGCTATTGACCCTACTTCAACAAAGCGAGGTGGGTTTACAAAGATTGAAAATGCCCTTCAATACAAGGACAAATACAATACCAAACTCCGAGAACCTAAGAAGTCTCAAAAAAAGAGCAAGAAAAATAGTGGTAGAAGTACAAAAGCTCATACTTTTGTTATAGCAATATTAATTGCACCAGATGGAACAAGGATTCCATTTACTCGGTATACATATTACACAAAAGAATACTGTAAAAACCATAAGAAAAAGTATCTAAAGCAAACCGAGCTTGCACTTATGATGATAAAAGAACTGAGAAAATACTTACCAGATGCAATTCAGCCAATTGTATTAGCAGATAATGCGTTTGATTGTAATAAGATTTTTCAATATTGTAAAAGTAAAAATATCGCATTTATCACTGTGGCCAATTCTAACAGAGTATATCTATATTCTAAAAAGCAGACTATTACAAAAAATCTTTTAAGCAGAGGGCAGAACAAAAATAGAGCAAATTACCAATCCTTCCGGTATGTAAAAGGCCAGGAACCTCTTACACGTCTGCATAATCGGTATGCAAACGAAAACCAGAAGAAAAAAATACAGCACTCTTATAGTGTGATGGGCGAAATATTAGAGTTTTCCAACCTGGGAGAACTGAATGTCGTATTTTCCTACAAACATCGAAAAATGAAAAAAGATTCATTTTGTATATTGCTCTGTAGCGAACTGTCATTTACAGCAGAAGAAATTGTCGAGTTTTATGCTCTCCGTTGGCAGGTAGAGATTTTTTTTAGAGAATTGAAAAGTGAATTGGGTTTAGGAGATTACTCTGGGCAGGATTTTAAGTCTTACGAAAGGTATATCGATTTTTTATTAATCTCTTACCTTTTCTTAGAATACTATAGACGGGTAAAAATAGAGCATGAAAATTCAAGAAAGGAGATTGGAAAATTTAAAAATATGAGAACGAGGAGTTTGATCTCACAATTCAGAAAAGATTCAATGATAGAGAGTTTTGATTATCTTAGAAATAATATTGGAAGTGATTTTTACAAAAATGTTGCTGCATAGAGAAGGGAAAATCATTCTTTAAATGTACTACTTTATTA
>JBCCIA010000002.1:0-47692 GCA_039028475.1 Spirochaetota bacterium
GTAGACAAACTCTGGCTCATCGACAGACAATACTCCCCCCGCAGACGCGAACGCTACCGCGAACTGGCACAAGCACAGATTAAGGCCATACGTGAGGAATTAGGCTGGAACTAAACACACAGCCACAGGATAGGGTTTTGCTCTATCCTGTGTATACGCTCAAAAAATATTCTTGCCACAATTGCAAGTAATATCAGTCTAAAAAATACAATGCTAATCGCAAATCCCATATACGATGTGTTTTTCAAATACCTGCTCGAAGACAATGAAATTGCCAGAGAGTTTATTGGTACCATCATTGGCGAAGAAATCGTAGAACTGACTCTACAACCGCAGGAAAGCACCTTACAGATAGAGACATTTTCTTTTACAGTGCTCAGGATGGATTTCCATGCAGTGATCCAAACAAAAGAAGGGAAAAAAAATGTTCTTATAGAAATGCAAAAAGGAAAATACTTAGACGATTTAAGCCGCTTTCGCAAGTATCTGGGAGAACAATACTCTAAGGATGAGAACAAACTCCCTATCATTACCATCTACTTTCTCGGTTATCCATTAGATGACAAACTACCTGCTGCAACCCATATACAACGCGACTATGTCAATATGTTCACCGGTGAAAAATTGCAGGTAAAAAATTCCTTTGTAGAATCACTCACCCATGACAGCTATCTCATACAGATCCCACTATTGAAAGAAAATGTGCAAAGCAAATTAGAAGCCCTACTCTCTATTTTTGACCAAACCAAAAAAGCCTCAGAAGCCTATATACTCAGTTTTCCTGATACACTACCAAAAGTAGAGCTTTTGCAAAAAATCATCAAACGTTTACAACAAGCTGGAACTACAGAAGAGCTACGCAAAAAAGCACAGATTGAAAATGAGGTAGAGACTTCGTTCAAAAAAATGGCAAGAGAGATTCAGGAAAAGGATCAAGCTATTCAAGATAAGGATCAAACTATCCAAGAGAAAGACCAAACTATCCAAGAGAAAGATCAAGCTATCCAAGAGAAAGACCAAACGATGCTAGAGCAAGCTAAAGCTCTACAAGAACAAGAGAGAATTATTGCTGAACTAAAACAAAAACTAAATCAATAGATTTTTACAAGAAAATACAAACACTGGATAAGGTTTCAGCTCTATCTTTTCCACTAAAATCAAATTTATCTAAGAAGGCCGCCTAGGAGTAAAGGCATTTGCACCTAAGTTAAAAAAAGTTTTCACCATACTCCACCAGGGATTCAAACCAACATCTGTTTCTTTGCCCTGTGCCATAAGTTCTAATTGGTGCTCATACCAGGTGATAGGCAACATAGACGCAGTGTCTAAAAACTCCAAACCTGTACTGATCTCGGGAAGTGTAAGTTCAAACTGGAGGTTATTCCGCAATTTCTTCGGCAGGTCGGGCAACAGAGCCAAAGGACGCGCCAAGCCAATCAAATCACAGGCGTTTTGATCCAACGCATACTGCATTCCCCGGTAGGAACGAAACCCACCAGTCAAAAGCAGATTGGTTTTTACATGTTTGCGTAGCTTCTGTGCAAAATCGATAAAGTAGGCTTCCCGCGCAATGGTACTCTTCTTAACCTTATCCCCCATCATCGCTGGTTTTTCATAGTTACCACCAGAGATCTCCAAAAGATCAATCCCCTCATCTGCCAACGCTTCCGCAACCTGCAAAGACTCCTCTTCGGTAAAACCACCCTTTTGGAAGTCAGCCGAATTTAATTTGATACCAATACCAAAATCAGCTCCTACCTTTTCCCGGATGGAACGGTAGATCTCAATGGCAAAACGGCGACGATTTTCAGCGCTTCCCCCCCAATCATCGGTACGAAGGTTTTGCTTGCGAGAAAAGAATTGGCTCACCAAATATCCGTGTGCTCCGTGGATCTGTACACCATGAAAACCACATTCTTTTGCATAAGCGGCGGCATTTGCAAAGGCTTGGATGATCTGCTTGATTTCACCAGCCTCTAAAGTCCTAGGAGCGTTAAACGCAGCTGCTAATGGCCCTGCCAAAGGTACCGCAGAAGGAGCAACAGGTTTTTGGCTCAAAAAAGCAGGACTTTGCTTGCCCGGATGGTTCAATTGCATCCAGATCTGGTTGCCATTTTTCTGACCAGCGTGCGCCCAATTGGCAAATGTATCTAAATCGGAACGAGAGTCTAAAACAACATTTTTTGGTTCCCCCAAAGCAGTTCTATCGATCATTACATTCCCAGTAATCAAGAGACTGGTTCCACCTTCACTCCAACAGGAATACAACGTCGCTAGACCACTACTCGGATTGCCATCTGGTTCTGCCAATTGCTCGCTCATAGCAGATTTTACCAGACGATTCTGCAAAGCGGGTAAAGAGGTATGGATCTTTAACTCTGAAAATATATCGATATTTGCCATATGGATATTTCCAAGCATACTCAGATTTCTCACAAGTGTTTTCTCTTTTGCAGAAAATAATTCTATAACCCATGCAAAAGATTCGTCTAAGAAGAAAAGGATATGCAATGAGACAAATTGTTCAAATTTTTGTAATTTCGCTAATGATGCTTGGCACAGGCTTTTTATCAGCGAAAGAAAGTAAAAAGAACCGCGCCGTAGCGACCTTTGCAGGCGGATGCTTTTGGTGTATGGAAGCTCCCTTCGACAAAGTACCAGGGGTTTATTCCACAACTTCCGGCTATACCGGCGGCCTCACACAAAACCCCAATTATGCTGATGTTTCTAGTGGAATCACGGGACACGCCGAAGCAATCCAGATCGTTTACAACCCACAAAAGGTAAGCTACAAAAAGCTATTGCAAGTTTTTTGGCGAAACATTGACCCTACCGTTTCCAACAGGCAGTTCTGCGATACGGGCAACCAATACCGCACTGCTATCTTCTACCAGGACCAAAAACAGAAAGAATTGGCTCTACAATCAAGCAAAGTAGTCAAAAAGCGTTTTGGTAAGATATACACGCAAATTGCCAAAGCCGCAAAGTTTTACCCGGCGGAAGACTACCACCAAAACTACTACCAAACCAACCCAATTCGTTATAAGTACTACCGCTACCGCTGTGGCCGTGATCAGAGATTAGAAAAACTATGGGGTAAAAAATAATCCGATAGCAGGAATTGGATAGATAAAAAAACATGGAGGGACGAAATCAGTGAGGGCAAATCCATGCAGCAACCCAAAAAACGAATTGCGTATCTGGCTCCAGAAATTCCGTCTCTTTCCTCTACCTTTGTATATTACGAGATCCTGGAATTGCAAAAAAGAGGTTATGAGGTTACCTCATTTTCTATCTACTACCCCAAAGACATTCTATTTTCAGACGATACACAAACACTTATCGAAAAAGCCAATTATATCAACCCAATAGAAAGCAAAAAAGTCTTTTCTAGTTTCATCACCCTGTTGTCCAAAAAGCCAGGGAAATTAGTAAAGACTTTAGCAAGTTGTTTTTGGGATACGCTTTCTAGCTTTTCCTTTGACTCCTTTAAGCTATTCTACCACCTCTGTTTGGCTTTATCGATAGCCCCAAAAATTCTTAAGTCGAACTGTGAGCATATACACATCCATTTTGCCGACTCTGCCACACAAATTGGCATGTACGCAGCACTCTTAACTGGAATTCCTTATAGCTTTACCGCGCACGCAAACGATATTTTCCAACACCGGCACTTACTCAAACGCAAAGGCAAACGAGCGAAAGCGGTTCTCACCATTTCTCATTTCAACAAAGGTTTCATTGTCAATAGTGGTATTGATTCTACAAAAGTCCACCTAGTACGTTGTGGAATCTTGCAAGAGGATGTTGCCACCCCAACAGATGCAAACAGTAAAAACCCGCGTATCTTCAAAATAGGCACCTTGGCTCGCTTTGTAGAAAAAAAAGGTATCGATATATTGATCCAAGCCATGGGTATCTTATCCAAAAAAGGCCTACCCATAGAATTAGAAATCGCAGGTTCAGGACCTCTGCTAGATACATATGAGAAGCTTATCAACCAGGAAAGAGTTTTTTCGAAAGTTATCTTTTTAGGAGCACTGCCACACAATTATGTCTACTCTTGGCTAGTCAAATTAAACCTCTTCGCATTGGCTTGTAAGAAGGATAAATCTGGCAATATGGATGGTCTCCCTGTGGTTTTGATGGAAGCAATGAACGCTGGTGTACCTGTGGTATCAACGGAACTATCAGGAATCCCAGAACTGATTGAACACGAGAAGACTGGATTTTTAAGCCAACCAGACAACCCGCAAGATCTAGCAGATACGATTGAAAAAATCTACAACCGCCGAGAAGACCTGGGCAATATTGTCACATCTGCCAAAAACAAAGTTAGAAGGGAATATTCCCTAGAAGAAAATGTAGCGTTGCTCATCCGCTATTGCTTTGAGCGTAGCCATTAGTAAAACCTTCTCAGGGTATGGATTGCGACTTCTGGTTTGCAATTGAAGCGCAAGGGCAAAACAGAAGAACCGATCCCACGCGAAGTATAACCTTTCATCTTAGAATACTTCCAGGCTCCAGAGGCATATTCTCTCTTTTCTTGGATGTTGGTAAATAATGGAAACCCATTAGGAAGAACAATTTGCCCTCCATGTGTGTGGCCGCTCAGGTAAAAATCGACAAAGGCTGCATCGGCTTCTTGCAAAAACTCAGGAGAGTGGCCTAAGAGGATACTAAAAGAAGAGGTATCATAATGAGGAATCACCGATGTTTTAAAATAATGTGGGTCATCAATACCAATCACAGTCATACGACTCTTATCTTTGATGAACTCCACACTTTCATTTACTAAAAAGCGGAAGCCTATTTCTTCCATACGTGGTAAAATTTGTAACGTGTCGTGGTTGCCTAAAACTGCATACACGCCATAGGGGCATTCCAAGGTATCATACAGATCTTGCAAATTTTCCCAAAATACGCTAGAAGGGGCATTTTCCGCAAAAAGAAAATCTCCTGTAATAAAACAAGTGTCGTATTGTAGATCTTTTAAGGTATCGAGTAAGTGTTGGTTATCTTCTACAAGTCCATCGAAGTGCAAATCACTCAAATGCAAAATACGAAACTTATCAAACTCGTAGGGAAGGCTAGAAAAAAAAACTTCGTTTTGACTGACATCTAAGTCTTGCGTATTTTTTACACCTTGGGAATACAAACGAGTAAACTTAAAAAAGATTTCTAATAAAGAAGGAAAGCTAGGAACTCTTGTCAAGAGGGTATGCAATACAGAGCGGTACCAAGAAAAACGATTCCGGTGTAGTTCCAGGTCAGACCTCAAAGATATAAACTCTTTTCCAAATCTTCTCCTGAGGCGTTCCTGGTTCATGTAAGCTGTCTACATTTGCTTTTCTTACAATACTCTTAAAATCTTCTTGAGTTGATTTTTTTCTGCAAGGGAAAAAGCACTATCCTTATCTTTATTTTTAATACTTGTTTTCGCTCCGGCTGCAATTAGGAATTTAGCAACATTTTCCTTTTTCTCTATGATGGCTTTTAAAAGAGGCGTATTGCCTTTTTTGTCTTTCAAGTCTACCTTTGCTTTTTGTTCTACTAAATACTTTACAATTGCTAAATGGCCCTCTTCTGCTGCTTCGTGCAAAGCTGTTTCGCCTTCGTTATCTTTACTGTCTATTTTTGCACCACTGGCTAGAAGTAGCTTTACCGCTGCAATTTTACCAGACTCACTGGCTTCGATAAGAGCAGTTTCTCCTTCAGAGTCCTTAGCATTAGGGTTTGCTCCAGCAGCCAATGCTTTCTTAATTGCGGGAACATCGCCTTTATCACAAGCTACTAATAAATCACGATTCGGATTGAAGTCTTTTACTTCTGCAATAGGGGCATTTTTTTGAATAGACTTAATACCATTGAGACATCCTTGTTTCGATTTGTATCCTTCCCCCGTTGCAATAATCTCACCATTTGCTGCTTTTAAGCGAAAACGATATTCCTTCTTCTTATCACGATATATTTCAAATACAACTGCCATAATTTCTCCTACTTTCTTTATTTTTCGGTGGTTTTTGAAAATCGCTTGAGAGGCTTATCTGTAGCCCTCTGGTAGGTCAGAAATATTTCATTGCCTGTATTCCAGGAATTGCTCAATTGCCATTCCTGCAAATCAAAACCAGCTAAGGCTTCCGTTCCATTGACAATCGATGTTAAGTCCTTTTGTCCTATCAGATAGGGTACAATTGTTAAATGAATAGTATCTACCAGCCCTTCGGAGAAAAAGGAGTAATTTATGGTAGGGCCACCCTCTAACAGTAGGTTATAATAACCCAACTTGTGCAACTGCTCTATTACAAATCTTGCAGGTATAGTTTCCTCTTGGGAACAAATGATTCGTGCCACTTCTCCAAGTTCGTCTTGTAACAACGAAAGGTTATTTCTAGAGCAAAATACAATTGTCTTCTTACCAGGAAAGTCAGAAAAAATGCTAAGCTGGCGCGAAAGAATGCCGTTTCGCACAAGGAGAGCTGGTGTCGGGGATTCTTCCTCTATATATTTTATCTTCACACTGTGATCGTCACTCAGAATGGAATTTTTACCAACAATGACAGCACCTACCTTACTTCGATAAACATCCATCTGCCGGCGATCATTTTTACTTGTGAGACCGTACCATTTTCCATCAGGTCTTACGACTTTTCCGTCCAAGGTCATTGCCATATTCAAGGATAGATTAGAATTCACTAGATTTAATTCCGTCTCCTATTTCTTTTTTCAGAATATTTTGCACACTAGCAGAGCAAGTCCCACATCCTGTAGTAGCATTGGTTTTAAAGGCTAGTTTTGCCAATGTATCGTGCCCTTCGTGGATGGCCTGAACAATATCTTTCTCTGTTACAGCCCTACACAAACAGACACATCTCGGGCGTATCAATGCATAAAATGGTACTAAGTTATCTTCATTTTGTTCACACTCCATGGTAGCCTCCTAGCTGATATGATTCGTATCCAGATAATTCATATTCGACAAGTGTTTAAAAAAAAATCTAAAAAATGTTTACGTTCCGGGAATCTAACAAAATAGTCTATATCCAATAGACTCAATTTTTCCCGGTTTAGGAGGGTTATTTTGGAAAAATCCAAAAAGAAAGAGATTTTCGGCTGGTGTATGTTCGATTTTGCGAATTCATCCTACACAACGGTCATCATCAGTGTGGTATATGGAATCGTATTCAGCGAAATCATAGTTCCCTCTGGTGATGACCCTTCCAACCCACACAAATGGGGTAACTCCCTCTGGGCAATCGCTCTAGGAATCTCTTATCTCCTAGTAGTGCTCACCGCTCCTATCTTTGGAGCGATCACAGATTTTTCTGCACGTAAAAAGCAGTTTCTCTTTTTCAGCTATGCCTTTTGCATCCTTTCTACAGCAGCCCTTGGGTTTGTGGCTTCTCCAGGCAATATCATACTGCCCTTTGTACTAATTCTTATTTCCAATTTCATGTTTGCCTCTGGAGAAAATTTTGCTTCTAGCTTTTTACCCTTTTTAGGCAAGAAAGAAGACCTGGGAAAAATTTCCGGATTTGCCTGGGGAGTTGGCTATTTTGGCGGGATTATCAGCCTTGCGATGGTCGATACACTCGTGGGCAAAGTCACAGCAGAAAATTTCCAAAACCTACGTCTCGTGGGGCCAATTACAGCTGCATTTTTCTTAGTTTCGGGCATTCCAACATTTCTCTATCTCAAAGAACCACACATGCCGAAAAATGATAGTAACATTTCTTACCTAAAGTTAGGCTTTTCCCGTGTCATCCATACGATTCGCTCCATTTCCCAATTCAAAGATATGGCTATGTATCTAGTCTCTGTCTTCTTTTCTATGGCGTCTTTAGGAATTGTCATTAGCTTTGCATTTATCTATGGAACCCAAGAAATCAAGATCAATGCAACGCACCGCTTAGTAATGTTTCTCCTTATCCAAATCTCTGCTGCAATAGGTGCTGTACTTTTCGGGATTCTGCAAGATAAAATAGGAGCAAAAAAAACCTATAACTTTACCCTTTTTGTGTGGATTGTATGTTTGTTGTTGATTTATTCAATTATTGACTTGACGAAATTTTTCAACCAGATAGGATTTTCGGTGACAACTCAGTGGTTATTCGTTTCCTTAACGTCTTTAGCTGGTCTAGGTTTGGGTGCAACACAATCGGCAAGTAGAGCTATGGTTGGCTTATTTGCTCCCGAGAAAAAGGCAGGTGAATTTTTTGGCTTATGGGGTTTGGCTTACAAACTTGCAAATGCCATTGGTCTTTTTACAATAGGTTTCTTACAAACCATTATGAGTTTGCGAAGTTCATTTTTAGCAGTTGCTGTTTTTTTCTTCCTGGCTTGGCTTGTTACCTTTTGGGTCAATGAAGAAAGGGGCATCCAGACTGCGGAGGGTTATAGCGAATGATGTTGACAGAAGAAGAATCAGAACTGTACCAAAACCAAAGACGCTTGGCTCTGAGTACAATTGATGACTTGACACAACTTAAAATTGATCTCATGGATGCGGAAGCTCCCATACCAGCCTTTATCAATAATGCCATTTCTTATCTCAAGAAAAGGTATTTGGTACAGGACAATACAATTGGAGCTATGCTACGCAAACGTGCCTAAGCAGAGAATAAACGGGAAATCTGAGAAGTCGTATCAAACCTTTTGGTGATACCAGTGCCAAGTGGTACTGGTAAAGCACCAGATACGACAAAATGCCCCAAAAACTCTTCTCCCGAAAACTCTGCGATGGTACGGATATTGTCACTGGTTAGCTCTGAATCGGGTCCTATAAAATAATAGCCAATAATGGGAACTTTGCGCGATTGCAAGGCTTCTAGAGAGAGTAGCGAATGGTTGATCGTTCCCAGTTCAGAGGATACAACCAAAATAACGGGAATCTGCAATTCTGCTAATAGGTCCAAACTTAAGGTCTGGCGGTTTAGAGGCACCATCAAACCACCCGCCCATTCTATGAGGAGGTTTTTCTGCTCTTGTTGCAGAATTTTCTCTTGTAAAAGCCCTATACCAACACCGCTTTGCTCTTGTTCTGCTGCAAAGTGGGGAGAGGCTGGAAGCGCGAAGTGGTATAAGTTGGGATAGGTATGGGATTGATCCAAGCCTGAAAGCTGTAAAACTGTAGCAGTGTCGTCATCAGAACCTGTCTGAATGGGCTTCCAATAAGAAATATTGTAGGAAATAGCATATTTTGCCATAACTAAAGAGGAGAAGAGCGTCTTACCAACATTTGTACCAGTACCTACGATACAGATCTGCATAGGCAAAGAATTTTTACCAGAAGGCGGGAGTCAATCGCAAAAGCAGAGCCTAATTTGCTTGACAAGTAATTTTAGTTTTTTATTCAATAATAACACTACGAATCTGGAGTAATGAATGACTGATAAAGTTTATTGTGCCAACTGCCTACATTGTACAGTGGTACGACATTTTGAAGCGGAACAAGATAAATACATCCTTAGGGTAAAATGTGCCAAGAAAAAATGGTCGAAACGATCTGGTGAAGAAAAGCTATACAAATACTTTACCGTAGCTCGTAGAATGCAATCCGATTGCGAATACTACGAAGAAATGGGCGATGTCCTACCTTACATCAAGAATCTAAAAAAAGAACTACCTATTAAAGACGAAATCTATATGGTAAAAACCCCTCAATAGAGGACTGAGTTTTCCATCTTGTTTCGATTTAACGCTACGCAAAATCTGAAAAAAGTCCTTTCCGGGGGTTCTGAATCTAAGCCTCCGGTTCCCTCTTTGAATCATCAAATAAGTATTCATTCCGAGTACCAAGGGGAAAGATTGCCTTTGCGTGGAGAATACCCCAAACGGATTCAGATTGGGGATATTCTCATGGGAAATGAACAGTTTAAGAAGGTCTCTCCCGTGAACGGCATTGCGAAATACGAACAAGAAACAGATACCATAACTCTTACCCAAGACGGCGGCTTTCACCCACAGAATCGACAAAATATTCGCAATTTTCCAAACCAACAAGAGTTTGAATTGACACTAATCAATTCAGGTCTGACCTATCTAGACTATGATGGCATCAGTATCCAAAAAATCTTCCAAGTCTTACAATCAGAGAAGCCTTGCCAAATCATCCTGTCTCCCTTCTCTCTGCAAAACTTTTTCGACTACCGTTCTATTCTACAAGAAGAGTATGTAGAAGCGATAGAAGCCTTCAAAAAAAATATTATCTCACTCTACCCCAATACGGAAATCATCGATTTTCTAGCGGATGAGAATATACAATACGAGTATCCAGCAGGAAATCCACGCTACTTTTTGTTTCGTTACTGTTCTTTTCCATTGGAAGAGGACCCAATACAAGCTGGTAAAATATACTTAGGAGCAGAAACCTTGTACCACTTTCTGCGTATTCTCTACCGTTCCATCCCGTTTTATGAAAGGATCATTACCATCTTTATCAAAAATAAAAATGGGGAATTAGAAGGAGAACCAAGGCATATACCTCTGCGCAATGGAATGAATTTAAAAGATTTCTTTTTCCAATACCGCAATACTCACAAATACTTTACCATAAACTCCTTCTACAACCAAAACCCCGTCTATAAAATAGGCTCGGACTTTATATTAGACATTTACCAACACGAATCCTTTATCATCTGTGACGATATTGCGGCAAGTTCGCGAGAGAAGATCTGTATCGATTGCAATGACTGTTCTTCTTACTGCCCCGTAAATGCCAATCCTAGGGGGATCCTCGATAAAGGTGAAAAGAACTTCAACCATAAGATATGCTTAGAATGTGGAATATGCACCCTCTTCTGTCCTGCCCATATTGATTTCTTTGCGAGGATTCGTGAATTGAAAAAGGAGAAGAATCGTGTCCCATAGTATTGTTTTAACCAAAACAGGCTTTCGTGTTATTTCCTCAGAATTTCAGACAGATATATTTTCCTCTCTTCTAGTATTTGGAGTCCTGTCTTTCGCACTAGCCCTAAACTTGCACTTGCTACCTTATATTTTACTTGTCTTAGGTACTTCCTTAGCTATTTTCTTATACTATAAAAAACGCATTGGTTATATATACCCACTTGCCTTTTTTTACCAAGTCATGCTTTTTCTTTTGGCTGTTCCTATTGTGTTTCTCCAATGGTTCCCACTTGTAATAGCTTTTCTGTCTCTATTTGCCTGCTTTTCTAAAAGCAACCCATTTCGTGACTCTACCTTACCAATAGGCATATTTCTATTGGCTCTAGTATCTTCTTTAGCCTTACTTGCCAACGCTTACAACAGCGGTCTCAACCTATTTATTGGTAACTATACAAATCCACTGGGCATCAACAATCCAAATATCTCAGGCATATTCTTTTCTCCTATTTTTAGCATGACTGTACCTTACGCGGCGTCTTCCTATTCTATCTTAGAAAATTTAGGGATGTACTCTATTTTCTTTTTGGGATTCGCTATTTTACGCGAAGATAACTTTTGGATAGAATTCATTCTCATTGCCTCCTTTTTTGCTATCAGTTCTTTGAATTCCCGTTTTGACTTTGCCTTAGTATACCAACAAAACCTTATCACTACCGTCATATGGTATCTCTTTCACAGTGCTCCTGGTAGGAGCTACAATGCCAACTACTCTCTATCTATTTTTGCCTTGATAGGTACTTTGGGTGGTTCGGTGCTACTGGTTTCCCTCATAGGGTCTTTTCCACCAATTCTAAATATTTTCTTTTACTTTTTCAGCCGTGCCGTTGGCTTTTTCGTCATGCAAAATTTAGTAAGAAAAAATCCAATGTACTCATAGGAATATACAAATGCAGAAATTATTAGATTTACTCGACGAAGCAAATGTGATTTACGACTTACAGGCATCCACTGTAGATTCCATAATCACAGAAATGGTAGATACATGTGTTGCAACAGGCACTCTGGCAGAGAAAAATAGAGAGAAGTTAATCGCTTCCCTCATCCAAAGAGAAAAAAGTATGTCTACGGGAATCGGTGGTGGCATTGCGATTCCACATTGTTCGGTAGACTACCTAGAGTCATCCCTTACGCTACTTGCCATTTCCAAACAGGGTCTCGATTTTAAAGCCATTGATGACAACCCTGTGCATATTTTTGTCATGCTGGTGGTGCCTAAAAATAAATTTCAAGACCACATCAAGACTCTGGCCCTTATTGCCAAAACATTGGGCCACGAAGACGAAAACCAAGAACTGATCCAAGCCACTACTTTTGCAGAAGTACAAACTGCCTTACAGGAGAGGCAGTAAGACTTGCTACGCGAGCTAGGCCACTTTGTTTTTTTTTTACTTCTCCTCAGTTTCTTCTCCTACTCGATAACCTCGCTGCGCACACAGAACAGAGCCTACCTTTACTCTGAGACTTCCGTACAACAAGAAGACCTAGAACAACTACAAATTCGTAAAGGTTTTTGGACAGGATTCGTAGAATATTTGCAAGCAATGGGCCAATTTTCCTTTGGCAAAACAGAATCGGGAGAAGATGTTGTCCAACACATCACGAGACGCCTTTCCCCCAGTTTAGAATTAGCCTTTTTCGCCATATTTTTTGGTTCGCTGACTGGAATCTTTTGTGGACTTTTTTGCCTCTATGCACAGAAAAAACTCGTTACATCCTTATTATTTACCATAGCAGAAGCCATCCTGTCGACTCCCATCTTTGTGGTAGCTATTTTACTCCTGCTGTTGTTTTTCTTAAAGTTTCCCCTGCTGCCGCCTGGAGGCTATGAACCTTACCAAATCTCTTACCTAGTCTTACCTGGGATCTCCTTGGGTTCACGTGTCTTTGCCAGAATTTTCTACTATACCTATTGGGAAGGTGAGAAAGAAGACGCAACTTACTATAGCTTTTTTTTACAATCCAAAGGTTTCAGCCGCGCACGCATCATTTTCTCGCACACATTTCGCAAAATCATCCCTCTTTTATTGGTTTTTATTTTGTTAGACTTTAGCTCTCTACTCTCGGGAGCTATCATCGTGGAGGAAATCTTCTTATATCCAGGCATTGGCAAATCCTTGTACTATGCGATCAAAAGTATGGATGAAAACTTACTACGAGCCCTGTTATTCTATTCAGGACTGATCTTTTATAGTTTTACCCGCTTAGCACAGGTCATCCAAAGGAAACTCTCGGCCAGCCCATGAAATCCTTCTCTTCTTTAGTACGAGTCGTATTTTGTCTAACAGTTTTGCCAGGCTTGCTTTTGTTTCCTGCACCGACTAGGGTAGACTTGCACCAAACCTTTCTTCCTACTTTTGCGAGTATGGAGCATCCACTAGGCACCGATAGGTTGGGAAGAGATATATACGCCCTGTACTGCTATGGAATCTTGGGTACCATTTTTACAGCCATACCAGCAAGAATATTGACCCTAGCTTTCTCTACCGTACTGTCGCTATTTTCTTACATCGCCCTACCCTCTTGGCAGTATATTTTACGTACCATCGCTTCTGTCTTTCTTTCCCTACCTTCTCTGTTAGTAGCTTTAGTGATCGTCGGCTCTTTGGGAACCAGCTTTTGGGTGGTGCTAGTAGCAATTGTTGTCTCAGACTGGGCATTAGCCTATGAATCGATACAAACCAAAGTCCGTGATATACAATCAGCTGGCTACGTTATCGCTGCTAGCTCTATGGGAGCGGGAAAGGTGCACATCTTCAAAAACCACATTTTTTCACAACTACGTTCCATTCAATACGTCTTATTCATTACCGGCATTCCAGCAGTCATCATGACCATTGCAATTTTTAGCTTTTTGGGAATCGATTTTTCTGGAGAACTTTGGGGACCAGGCCTCGGAGAACAAATCTCCTTTGCGAAAGATTTTTATAGTAAATCCCCTATGTCGGTTTTGGTCCCTGCGATAGGGATATTTCTATTGGTTTACAGTTTTGGTAAGGGTAAATAGAGAAAACATTAAAAGAACATATAAGAGCCTGTCCTCAAACACAATTACAGGCTCTTGCAGCTTGCTTTTTACATAAGAATAGACAGGTTTTAAGACACGCTGTAAGGGAGTTATGGAGAATTCCTAACACAACTACAACCTCTGCAACTCCGCCACTACCCTATCCAAATAGTTCTTTGCATACTTACGCGAGGGGGCGCCACGTAGCATAGAGTGTAATGCCAAAATAGCTGCCACCAAATACTCTGCAACCTCTTGTTCGTCCACAGATAGTGAAATATCATGCTGCTTTTTTGAATTTCGCAGTGCCAATGCAAATGCCTCTTGCATTTGTTGCAGTTGTCCTTCGATGAGGTCATGCACCGCCTGCATCTCAGGAGAGTACGCAGTAGCCGAATGGCAGAGCAAACAACCAAAGCGAGACTCTGCGAGTTCTAGTACTGGATAGAACTGCTGGAAGAAAAAGATCACATCAGCTATACGTACCTCAGGAGATTCAAACAAAACGGAAAAACTTTTCTGCACCACCGTATCTAGATACAGTTGGAAACTCTGGCGGAATAAATTTTGTTTATTGCCAAATACATTGTACAGTCCAGAACGTTGCACTCCCGTAGCTTGGACGAGATCATGGATAGAAGTCTCAAGGAAGCCCTTCTCCCAAAAGACATGCATCGCCTTTTGCAATACTTCATGAGGTTCAAATTCTATATTCCGGGGCATTCCATCACCATTTAAGAACGAATGTTCCTATTTTTAGACAGAGAAGCACAGAAAAAGTTCCCTCACAAAGCTAAACATTACTAGTAGAAATGATGCAGAGTACTACTCTTGCAACAGATCCTTACGATTGCCACGCAAGTATTGCACTACATCTAGTACATCTAAAACCAACGATAAAAATGTAATCCCAGCACTCACCCACAACCACTGTGCGAATAAGCCATCTGCTTTCCCAGAAGACAAAACCAAAATCTGTAGTACGAACATAGGTACCCAAGGAGCGTGCATCAAACCCAATAATTTGGTAAAACCTTGTAGGTGGCACAATACCTCACCTAGGATTCCTCCCAATAGCACGGCGACGAGAGTCACTACTGCTACCTTCTCCTGTAAAAATAGGCAGGGCCCTACTCCATTTATAAGAACCAATACCAAAACCCACACTTGCCAATACCAAGGCATCTTGCGCAAACCTCGCATAAACAACATACTACCCTCACAAAATATAAGACTTTTCATAGTAAAGAATGCTGTTGCTATCTAGTCAATTCGTTTTGCTTACAACGTGTCTTAAAAGAAATTTATAAACAGAAATTCTTTATAGTATTCGAGGAAAAGTAATACCAAATAAATGAAAATACCTGCCTGAGTTTTCTTATTATAACACTGTACGTGTTAAAAGTTATCATGCACTCAAAAATATCTTGCAAAATTAATATGTTGTGCAGAATATACTGTCAGCTCTTATGTTGTGTTTTTGGTGAACAATCGTTGTGTGAAACAATTTCATTCTTTTTTGATCCATTCCAAATGCAAGCTACATTATATTTGGCTTACAGCGTGTATGAAAATAAGCATAATCTTTAACCAAAGGCAAGCTGCAAGAGCCTGTGGCTTTGTTGTAAGACAGGCTCTTATGCGAGTCTATAACTTATACATACTTATTCTATTCCTCACCTGTCTATTCTTGTTACCTTCTTGCAAACCATCCCAAGCGCGAAAGAAACAGCCTAAAATTACCAAAGGAATTTTAGATATGAAAGGTTGGGATTTTGAAAAAGATGGTCCAGTTACTTTAGCAGGAGAATGGAAGTTTTATTGGCATACATTTTTATCTCCTAGAGGTGAAACACCGGCTTCTCCCTTGCAATACACAGCAATTCCAAGTAAATGGAATGGTATTACAGTCAATGGCAAACCAATTGGTGGGCAAGGGTTTGGAACATACCAATTAAGAATTTTGTTACCAGAAACTTCTAACCATAGCGAAAGTCTAGACTTAGGATTCAAACTGGATACCATAGGCACATCTTATGCATTGTATATAAATGGAGAGTTGTTGGTAAAAATTGGCGAGGTAGGGGAAAACCAAGAAGATGCGAAGCCAGCTTTTTCACCCGTAGTTCTACCTCTCAAAAGAAAAGCAGGAGTTCTCGAAATACTCTGCCATGTTTCCAACTTTGAACATGCAAGAGGAGGCCTATGGGGTGAAATAACTGTCGGTCCATTGGCTGTTCTTTCCCAACAAAGAGAAAATAACCTTCTCACTGAAATTTTTTTATGTGGTGCACTCTTATTAATAGGAGCATACCATCTTGGATTGTATGCTCTCAGACGGAACAATACATCTCCCTTGTATTTTGCCCTTTTTTGTTTCTTCTTAGTTCTACGTACCCTACTAACAGGGGAAATGTATATTTATCAATTGATTCCAAATATACCTTGGGAATTTGGACAAAGGATAGAATATCTGACTTTGTATCTAAGTATTCCCGTATTCTTAAAATTTTTAGCCTCTATCTTTCCCGAAGAAGTTTCAAAACGGTTACAAAAGTTTTTAATAATACCCTCTAGCATTCTGTCCTCAATTGTTTTATTATTTCCTCCTATCTGGTTTACAAGAACTCTTATTATAATGGAAATAATTATTGTTCTGACTATTTTTATAGTCATTTATACATTGGCTCTTTCCCTCTACCGAAAAAGACAGGGTGCCTTTGCCTTTTTTATAGGGTGGTGTATTTTCTGTCTCATCATCATCAACGATCTACTGTATACTAACAATATAATAGCAACAGGCCACTACTCTCCGTTTGGATTTTTAATCTTTGTCTTTTCGCAGGCTTTTTTCCTTTCAATTCGCTCTTCGCAAGCATTTTTAGACGTGGAGGAGCTGAGTGAAAACCTGGAAAAAAAAGTAGCAGAAAGAACACTGGCGTTACAAGAGGCGACAAAGGAAATCGGTGACTTAAATTCCTTCTCCCATAGCATCAACTCACTCTCCCTGTTAGATGACATTTTCTTTGAGATCAGTAGATATGTTTTTAAGAATTATAGGATATTGGGTATATGGCTTTTTCTGCCTGATGAAAATAAGAAATTTTTGTACGCTTATAAGATATTTAGCTTCAATTCACTATCAGAAGAACAATACAGGTATGCTAAGAACCAAAAAGTTCCTATGAACCAACAACAAGAGGGAATGCTATTTAAAATTTATCTCCGGAAAAAACCATTTTATTTGAGGAAAATTCCCCATATTGAATATCAACTTGATAGAGAATTTACTGAGACCCTTTCTATAAAATCCCTTTTGTATGTACCACTTATTAGAAAAAATGAATGCGTAGGTATAATAGGATTTTCTAATTTAGAAAAACCAATGAAACTCACAAAAAAAAGTATAAATAGAATTTCCAATCTATGTTCCCAAATATCAGGAGCTATTCACACCAACCATCTCTTACAGCAACTCCAAAAGGAAAAAAAGAAAACAGAAAAAGCGATACTGAAATCGGATAGGGCGAGAGAGGAAGCAGAAATACAGAGCAAAATCTCACGATTGGCACAAATGGAAGCACAGGCTGAAAGTGAGAAGTCTGAAAAATTACTTCTCAATATTCTTCCATTTGAAATTGCGCAAGAGTTAAAAGAAAAAGGCACCACCGAGCCAGTATTATTTGCATCAGCAAGTGTACTCTTTACAGATTTCAAAGGCTTTACCCAAATTGCAGAAACTCTAACTCCAGAGGAACTAGTAAAAAATTTAGATACCTGTTTTGGGAAATTTGACAAAATTACCGAAAAGAATAAACTGGAAAAATTAAAAACTATCGGCGACAGCTATATGTGTGCCGGAGGAATTCCTAATAAAAATACAACCCATCCCATAGATAGTATCCTTGCTGCTCTTGAAATCCAAAATTTTATGAATGATATAAAAGATCGCAAAAAAGAAGCTGGTCTACCCTACTGGGAAATCCGACTGGGTATCCATACTGGTCCACTCGTTGCAGGTGTAATTGGTGAGAAAAAATTTGTTTATGATGTATGGGAAGATACGGTTAATATAGCAAGCCGTATGGAATCTAGTGGAACTTCTGGGAAAATTAATATCAGCGGGGCGACATATAAACTTGTAAAACATTTTTTTGTATGTGAGTACAGAGGAAAGATCAAAGCTAAAAACAAAGGGGAGGTAGATATGTACTATGTAAACGGAATCAAATCAGAGTTTTCCAAGAACGGAACTGGTAAAATTCCCAATAGCAAATTCTGGCAAGAGTATGTAGATGTTGGTTGATGCAACACATTATTATTCTAAAAAACAGAAATGATGCTCAGAGATGGCCAAAAGCTCCTAGCTCTTTTGTTTATAAACTAATCGAAAGTATCGAATTGAATCTAAAACCTTAATCCACTTGTAAACAAACATTATAGTTTTCTTTGATTTTTTAAAAACTATACAAATTTTTACTTTACTTATAAACAGCAAATATACACTATTGGATCAAAATTAACTAATTAAAAAGTTAGTATAAAACTATTTTGAGGATCTAAAAATGCAGAAGAAAATCCAAATCAAAGCCAGAAAGTTACGCAACCTAAAACAAGACAGCATTGCTTCTACCATTTTAACCCGAACCAAAGCACTCCCTCCTCCACCCTTTATAAACTTTTCTTGGAGAGAGCCTTTTGCCTTCCCGGTCATGAAAAACTCAGTTTTTGTGCCTGTCTCCATCAACCGCGATTCCCAAGCCTATAAGAATTGGGAAAATCTATTTGCGAGTCCCGTTCCCGTCTAAACCCCATTCTTTTCGGCTGGATGGCCATTCAGCCGAATACTGCCTTTGCTTCCCCTCTTGCCATTGTTCAATTTGTGAGCATATCGCCTAATTCAGGTATAAAATGGATTGACGCGTAAAAAACTATTTTTTTACTAAAATATAGACCTATGAAAACTCATGCAAAACATCTATTGGGGCTTGTTCTTTCTTTTGCCTTAACCATACTGCCTCTAACGGCGTCTAGTAATTTCCAAAAGACCATGAAAGAGTTAGAAAAAGCTCTGCTTTTATTGGAATTGGCTTTAGAAGAACCTAGCATAGATAAAAAAAAGCTGAGTAAAATTTCTCATAAAATCCACTCCTTAAAAAAAGACCTAAACACCATAGTCGAAGAGGATGAAAAGAAAGTTGAATCTGAGTTTGCTAAGCTGATAGACCTATTTGTCAAGACTATGAAGGATAAAAAGGATGAGCAATATAGCCAAGAGATAACGGGAAAACGCTATGAGACCCTCTACAAAGAACTCTACAAAAATATCCGTAAGAAACGAGGTAAGGAGTTTACAGAGAAATACACTCGTGATGTAAAAGATCTTATGCACAACCATCGTATCATTCTCAAAGATAAGATACGATTTCTCATTGCTCTCAACCGGGTCTGGTCAAATTAATCTGCCAATCTTCTAAAGATTTATGGAGTAAGTCTAAATAGGCTTCAGAGACTTTCTGTACCTGTAGAGAATACTCTTCTGAAAATGTTCTGCCATCTAACTGTCTTACAGGTAAAATCCCCCTGGTGGAGCTAGATATGTACAACTCTTTGCAAGTATCCAAGTCATTTCTATGGTATTCACCTATTTCAATTGTGACCCCTACATTTTCAGCTGCTTGTAACAACTTACTCCGAGTCACTCCATCAAGAATTGAACAGGAAACCGCCGGTGTTTTTAACTGACCATGCACATCAACCCAAAAGAGATTGCAAAAAGATCCCTCGGCAATCAAATCATTTTGGGTCACCAGAACCCCTTCATCAAAACCATTGCGTATAGCTTCCATATAGCTGTAAATAGAGTATGTATTGGAAGTGTATTTAACATGCGGTGGATAAATAGAAGGATAGGGCTTGCGAATGCTCGCGAGCATCATGCGAACAGAACGAGAGTGAGAATAAATTTTTTGCACGGATAACACAGAAGAAAACTTCTCTGGATCTGGCTGTAAAAGTGCTGTAGCTCCCTGGCTGAATGTCAAACGTAGACGCGCATCTGTGACCTCTTCGCTATCTAAAAGACGTTGTATGCGGCGCAACAGCTGTGTAGAAAAGTCACCAGCAAGCTTATATTGAAAATAATCCGTAGAAAGATAGAAACGCTTTAGGTGTTCCTCAAAAAAGGCAACTTTGCGGTTTTTCACATAAAATGTTTCATACAGGCCTAGTCCATAATGAAAGCCGATATCTTTTGCGCTGAGAACCGGATGCGAATCTGGGAACAATTCTCCATTGTAGTCAAGCATTGGGTCGTAGCCTCCTCTGGATAGAACGCTTGAACGCTCGCCAGTCATAATTTTCATGCAATAGAGACAACTCCTCTGCACCACCATGGACAATAAAATCTAAAATTTCTTGGACGCTCATTCCTGTTTCTTGTTCTACATCCTGTAACACGCGCAGCATTTGTTTGCTATCCTTCTCATTAAAATGAAAGTTCGCTTGGATTTTGCGCTCTATTTCTCCTAACATAAATTTTTACCTCCTAACGCTTCGTATTGCAAGGTAGCATAGCGGTCTGTCATTCCCGCAATATAGTCGCAAATCACTCGGTATTTTCCAGCAGAATCGATACGTTTTCGATAGGAATCAGCTATCTTTTCTGGGTATTGGGAATAGTGTTGGAATAGTACCTCTATGATTTGCTTGCCCTGATCTCCCATTTTCTTGACCTTGGGGTGGTGGTATAGGTTTAACTGTAAAAACCGTTTCAGCTCCCGTATTTTCGGCTCAGTCTCCTCACTGTACCTAACGACCCTTATACTTTTTTTCCATAAACTCTTGAGTGTATCCCTATCTGTTATTTGGTAGGTTTGTATAGCCTCATCGCTAGCCTGCAACACGCCAGTGATAATTGTATTCATGAGGCGGCGGAAGCAATGTCTGAGGAGTAAAATAGGCTCTATTTGTGGAAACTCCTCCTTTGCTAGGGCGTATTGCTCCTTCCAAATAGAGACTTCTGTTAGGTTTTCTGGAGTGATGTATCCCTTTTCCAGTCCATCTTCTATGTCGTGGGTGTTATAAGCAATCTCATCTGCTATATCACTTACCATAGCTTCTAAAGATGGCCCTTCTTCTTGTCGTGCTTGCAATAGATCGTCCTTCGTATATTGCCCGGCGTGTTTCATAATCCCTGTGAGGGTAACTTTGCAGAGATTCAAACCTGCGAATTTGGGGTAGCGGTTTTCTAAAACACTCAAGACTCGTAAGGATTGTTTGTTGTGTTCAAAACCACCATAGGCTTTCATCAACTCCGATAAAATATCTTGCCCAGCGTGGCCAAAAGGAGCATGGCCAATATCATGAGCAAGTGCAATGACTTCGGCAAGCCGACTGTTGAGTCCTAGAGAAGTTGCTATCGTTCGGGAAACACCAGCAACTTCCAAAGTATGGGTTAAACGTGTACGAAAGTTATCTCCATGCGAATTGATAAATACCTGGGTTTTGTATTCTAAGCGTTTGAAAGCGCGGCAATGGAATAGCCTATCTCTATCCCTTTGTAAGGGCAAGCGATAGGGGTGTTCCTCTTCTGGGTACATCCTCTCACGGCTCTGTTGGTTTTTCACCGCATAGGGAGCTAATTTTGCGTCCTCTTCCCAGATCAATTCCTGCATACTTTTGATCATAAGTGTTTTTCCTATCTGTCCTTGGAGAAGCAAGAAAAGTTTCCCAAAAAAGCTATTTTTCTAGGTAAGATAAATGCACAACAAACTCTAATGAAATATTTTTCCATTTTTTATTAAAAATTATTGAAACCTAAGTCATTATCCTATATTCTATGCTAAAATACAAATTGGTCTATGAAGAATAAAAAACCTACACCGGATCCAGCGAGAACGACAAAGTATCCATTTTTAAATATCTACAAAGAAAAAGAAGCTGTTGTAATGGGTCTCGTTCCTTCGAGCAAATACCAGCAAGTTTTATTTAGTTTTACTCGTAAGCATTCTACAATCAGTGCAGTTGCAAGTGGCAATTTGGTATCTATCAAAGAAATGCAAATTGATAAAAATAAAATGAAACGCGCTGAAGTACTGGAGATCCTCAACCAATTGATCTCTATCAAGCTGGTAGTTCACGTTGTTGCCTTTGCCTATGATCCCTTCCAACGCAAACTTAGACCTCGTTCCTTTTTTTTAGCCCACCCTCCTTCCGATAAGACAGAACGCTTAGAGCATGTATTTGAACAGCTTATCTATTCCTCTGTCGATGCCTTTAAGAACTGGGTAGAAATGCGTGATTCTCTAAAAACAGATATCTTCCGCAGAACTTTAGAAAAACAACTTACCAGTTCGAATCCAACAGAGTTTTATGAATCGGGAAGCAGCGTCATCGAAGTTGCCAAAGAAATTCGTGAAAAAAACTTTGAGGTACCCATCTCAGAAGAGTTGATGGATTACACTGCCAAGGAAATTCGCAAACGTCTGGTAGGGGAAAAAATAGCAATCTCCCTACCTAACCAATACGTTATGATGCTCAAAGAATCCGAAATTGAAGATCACTATGAAGTCGCCTCTGATTTTATTGAGAACCGTCTCATAGGCACCCTAAAGAGTGAACCAAAGTTCAAACAATCCTTAGATAAAATTCTCATGGAAGAGGCAAAGTACAATATTGAACGTTTCACCGCCAAAACAGGCAAGTTTATCGCTAAAAAAGCCCTGCAAATCAAAAAAATCAAAAGCCAAAAAGGTTCTATAGAATACCCAGGCTCCTTAGCCGTAGAAACTATCATCAACCTGGAACACCAGGTAGAGAGAATATACTCCTCCAATTGGAAACAGGAATGTGGCAACCAAACCAATGATTTTAAAAAGCCGCTTCTCAACCTAGCAAATCGTTGGGATAGTTTGATCCGCTTTGTCGAACACGCTCATATTAAGAACTTTCCCCAGGAAGTCTGGCACGAGCTAACCAACGATCTTGACCTATTTTATTCTACCTGGGAAACGGATAAAACCAAGGTACATGTTTTTGCGAGCCGTGAACCTAAGGTTTACAAAACAGTAATAGCCGAAATGGAAAAGTCGCCTCGTATCGAACACTGGAAAGTTTTAGCAACCAGAAATCTCATCGAAGAAAATGAAGATAAGCTAAAAGAGCTTTTTGCAGACAACTTATTCAAACTGCACTTTGGTCGTTTGATGAAACGGGTGTACATTGAGTATATGCCTTGGTACTACCGCCTAATCTTTTTTCTCATCAGTTTTGGTTTTTTCCAAGATCATTTTTTCCAAAAGGCCAAATCACTTATAAACCAACAGCAAGAAGCTCTTCGCAGCGACAATGAAGCAAGAAACAAAGAAGTATACGAGAAAGAAGAAAAAGAAAGAGATGACAAGCTCAGAACAATTATGAAAAACAAAATGAGCAACTCTATCATTGAAGTCTTGGATAGAGCTTTCTTTGTGGAAAATGTTATCCCAGATCTGCAGTATGTCTTGCGCTTTTTCCCAGAATTGAACAGCGAACAGCTTAGAGATACTCTCAAACGCGAAAGCTTTCAAATCATAGAATTTTTGCGCAAAGGCAATCCCAAACTAGAGCTTGTACTACATCCCATCAACCAAGACTGGCACCGTAAGAAAGTTCGTTTGTTGCGTTTACTAGACAAAAATATCGAAGTTCTCAATAAAGATTTTGCTAGTGATGGAGAGATGCTTTCTCTAGCTAAGTCACAAAAACTCAAAACCTTTATGGAGACAAAAACAGAAGAAAACCGTCCCACTCGTAAAGTCGGTGGAGGCACAGACCCCTATATTCGTTTGGATAGAAGGATCAAAAAAATGGACGAAGTAGAAAAGAATAAAGAAGAGGAAGGATAAACATATCCACTCAAAAAAACATTCCTATTTCTGCTAACGGGTGACTTAAGTCACCCGTTAGCAGAAATAGGAATGTTTTTTTGAGTGGATATGTTTATCCTTCCTCTTCTTTATTCTTTTCTACTTCGTCCATTTTTTTGATCCTTCTATCCAAACGAATATAGGGGTCTGTGCCTCCACCGACTTTACGAGTGGGACGGTTTTCTTCTGTTTTTGTCTCCATAAAGGTTTTGAGTTTTTGTGACTTAGCTAGAGAAAGCATCTCTCCATCACTAGCAAAATCTTTATTGAGAACTTCGATATTTTTGTCTAGTAAACGCAACAAACGAACTTTCTTACGGTGCCAGTCTTGGTTGATGGGATGTAGTACAAGCTCTAGTTTGGGATTGCCTTTGCGCAAAAATTCTATGATTTGAAAGCTTTCGCGTTTGAGAGTATCTCTAAGCTGTTCGCTGTTCAATTCTGGGAAAAAGCGCAAGACATACTGCAGATCTGGGATAACATTTTCCACAAAGAAAGCTCTATCCAAGACTTCAATGATAGAGTTGCTCATTTTGTTTTTCATAATTGTTCTGAGCTTGTCATCTCTTTCTTTTTCTTCTTTCTCGTATACTTCTTTGTTTCTTGCTTCATTGTCGCTGCGAAGAGCTTCTTGCTGTTGGTTTATAAGTGATTTGGCCTTTTGGAAAAAATGATCTTGGAAAAAACCAAAACTGATGAGAAAAAAGATTAGGCGGTAGTACCAAGGCATATACTCAATGTACACCCGTTTCATCAAACGACCAAAGTGCAGTTTGAATAAGTTGTCTGCAAAAAGCTCTTTTAGCTTATCTTCATTTTCTTCGATGAGATTTCTGGTTGCTAAAACTTTCCAGTGTTCGATACGAGGCGACTTTTCCATTTCGGCTATTACTGTTTTGTAAACCTTAGGTTCACGGCTCGCAAAAACATGTACCTTGGTTTTATCCGTTTCCCAGGTAGAATAAAATAGGTCAAGATCGTTGGTTAGCTCGTGCCAGACTTCCTGGGGAAAGTTCTTAATATGAGCGTGTTCGACAAAGCGGATCAAACTATCCCAACGATTTGCTAGGTTGAGAAGCGGCTTTTTAAAATCATTGGTTTGGTTGCCACATTCCTGTTTCCAATTGGAGGAGTATATTCTCTCTACCTGGTGTTCCAGGTTGATGATAGTTTCTACGGCTAAGGAGCCTGGGTATTCTATAGAACCTTTTTGGCTTTTGATTTTTTTGATTTGCAGGGCTTTTTTAGCGATAAACTTGCCTGTTTTGGCGGTGAAACGTTCAATATTGTACTTTGCCTCTTCCATGAGAATTTTATCTAAGGATTGTTTGAACTTTGGTTCACTCTTTAGGGTGCCTATGAGACGGTTCTCAATAAAATCAGAGGCGACTTCATAGTGATCTTCAATTTCGGATTCTTTGAGCATCATAACGTATTGGTTAGGTAGGGAGATTGCTATTTTTTCCCCTACCAGACGTTTGCGAATTTCCTTGGCAGTGTAATCCATCAACTCTTCTGAGATGGGTACCTCAAAGTTTTTTTCACGAATTTCTTTGGCAACTTCGATGACGCTGCTTCCCGATTCATAAAACTCTGTTGGATTCGAACTGGTAAGTTGTTTTTCTAAAGTTCTGCGGAAGATATCTGTTTTTAGAGAATCACGCATTTCTACCCAGTTCTTAAAGGCATCGACAGAGGAATAGATAAGCTGTTCAAATACATGCTCTAAGCGTTCTGTCTTATCGGAAGGAGGGTGGGCTAAAAAAAAGGAACGAGGTCTAAGTTTGCGTTGGAAGGGATCATAGGCAAAGGCAACAACGTGAACTACCAGCTTGATAGAGATCAATTGGTTGAGGATCTCCAGTACTTCAGCGCGTTTCATTTTATTTTTATCAATTTGCATTTCTTTGATAGATACCAAATTGCCACTTGCAACTGCACTGATTGTAGAATGCTTACGAGTAAAACTAAATAAAACTTGCTGGTATTTGCTCGAAGGAACGAGACCCATTACAACAGCTTCTTTTTCTTTGTAGATATTTAAAAATGGATACTTTGTCGTTCTCGCTGGATCCGGTGTAGGTTTTTTATTCTTCATAGACCAATTTGTATTTTAGCATAGAATATAGGATAATGACTTAGGTTTCAATAATTTTTAATAAAAAATGGAAAAATATTTCATTAGAGTTTGTTGTGCATTTATCTTACCTAGAAAAATAGCTTTTTTGGGAAACTTTTCTTGCTTCTCCAAGGACAGATAGGAAAAACACTTATGATCAAAAGTATGCAGGAATTGATCTGGGAAGAGGACGCAAAATTAGCTCCCTATGCGGTGAAAAACCAACAGAGCCGTGAGAGGATGTACCCAGAAGAGGAACACCCCTATCGCTTGCCCTTACAAAGGGATAGAGATAGGCTATTCCATTGCCGCGCTTTCAAACGCTTAGAATACAAAACCCAGGTATTTATCAATTCGCATGGAGATAACTTTCGTACACGTTTAACCCATACTTTGGAAGTTGCTGGTGTTTCCCGAACGATAGCAACTTCTCTAGGACTCAACAGTCGGCTTGCCGAAGTCATTGCACTTGCTCATGATATTGGCCATGCTCCTTTTGGCCACGCTGGGCAAGATATTTTATCGGAGTTGATGAAAGCCTATGGTGGTTTTGAACACAACAAACAATCCTTACGAGTCTTGAGTGTTTTAGAAAACCGCTACCCCAAATTCGCAGGTTTGAATCTCTGCAAAGTTACC
Organism: Spirochaetota bacterium; assembly: GCA_039028475.1. Taxonomy (GTDB): domain Bacteria; phylum Spirochaetota; class Leptospiria; order Leptospirales; family Leptospiraceae; genus JBCCIA01. Next base: position 26,579 of record JBCCIA010000002.1, read on the forward strand.
CTCACAGGGATTATGAAACACGCCGGGCAATATACGAAGGACGATCTATTGCAAGCACGACAAGAAGAAGGGCCATCTTTAGAAGCTATGGTAAGTGATATAGCAGATGAGATTGCTTATAACACCCACGACATAGAAGATGGACTGGAAAAGGGATACATCACTCCAGAAAACCTAACAGAAGTCTCTATTTGGAAGGAGCAATACGCCCTAGCAAAGGAGGAGTTTCCACAAATAGAGCCTATTTTACTCCTCAGACATTGCTTCCGCCGCCTCATGAATACAATTATCACTGGCGTGTTGCAGGCTAGCGATGAGGCTATACAAACCTACCAAATAACAGATAGGGATACACTCAAGAGTTTATGGAAAAAAAGTATAAGGGTCGTTAGGTACAGTGAGGAGACTGAGCCGAAAATACGGGAGCTGAAACGGTTTTTACAGTTAAACCTATACCACCACCCCAAGGTCAAGAAAATGGGAGATCAGGGCAAGCAAATCATAGAGGTACTATTCCAACACTATTCCCAATACCCAGAAAAGATAGCTGATTCCTATCGAAAACGTATCGATTCTGCTGGAAAATACCGAGTGATTTGCGACTATATTGCGGGAATGACAGACCGCTATGCTACCTTGCAATACGAAGCGTTAGGAGGTAAAAATTTATGTTAGGAGAAATAGAGCGCAAAATCCAAGCGAACTTTCATTTTAATGAGAAGGATAGCAAACAAATGCTGCGCGTGTTACAGGATGTAGAACAAGAAACAGGAATGAGCGTCCAAGAAATTTTAGATTTTATTGTCCATGGTGGTGCAGAGGAGTTGTCTCTATTGCATGAAAATTATGACTGGCGAGCGTTCAAGCGTTCTATCCAGAGGAGGCTACGACCCAATGCTTGACTACAATGGAGAATTGTTCCCAGATTCGCATCCGGTTCTCAGCGCAAAAGATATCGGCTTTCATTATGGACTAGGCCTGTATGAAACATTTTATGTGAAAAACCGCAAAGTTGCCTTTTTTGAGGAACACCTAAAGCGTTTCTATCTTTCTACGGATTATTTTCAATATAAGCTTGCTGGTGACTTTTCTACACAGCTGTTGCGCCGCATACAACGTCTTTTAGATAGCGAAGAGGTCACAGATGCGCGTCTACGTTTGACATTCAGCCAGGGAGCTACAGCACTTTTACAGCCAGATCCAGAGAAGTTTTCTTCTGTGTTATCCGTGCAAAAAATTTATTCTCACTCTCGTTCTGTTCGCATGATGCTCGCGAGCATTCGCAAGCCCTATCCTTCTATTTATCCACCGCATGTTAAATACACTTCCAATACATACTCTATTTACAGCTATATGGAAGCTATACGCAATGGTTTTGATGAAGGGGTTCTGGTGACCCAAAATGATTTGATTGCCGAGGGATCTTTTTGCAATCTCTTTTGGGTTGATGTGCATGGTCAGTTAAAAACACCGGCGGTTTCCTGTTCAATTCTTGATGGAGTGACTCGGAGTAAGTTGTTACAAGCAGCTGAAAATGTAGGGGTCACAATTGAAATAGGTGAATACCATAGAAATGACTTGGATACTTGCAAAGAGTTGTACATATCTAGCTCCACCAGGGGGATTTTACCTGTAAGACAGTTAGATGGCAGAACATTTTCAGAAGAGTATTCTCTACAGGTACAGAAAGTCTCTGAAGCCTATTTAGACTTACTCCATAAATCTTTAGAAGATTGGCAGATTAATTTGACCAGACCCGGTTGAGAGCAATGAGAAATCGTATCTTATCTTTGAGAATGATACGATGGTTGTGCATAAGATCTTTTACATCACGAGTGTATTTCTCTGTAAACTCCTTACCTCGTTTCTTACGGATATTTTTGTAGAGTTCTTTGTAGAGGGTCTCATAGCGTTTTCCCGTTATCTCTTGGCTATATTGCTCATCCTTTTTATCCTTCATAGTCTTGACAAATAGGTCTATCAGCTTAGCAAACTCAGATTCAACTTTCTTTTCATCCTCTTCGACTATGGTGTTTAGGTCTTTTTTTAAGGAGTGGATTTTATGAGAAATTTTACTCAGCTTTTTTTTATCTATGCTAGGTTCTTCTAAAGCCAATTCCAATAAAAGCAGAGCTTTTTCTAACTCTTTCATGGTCTTTTGGAAATTACTAGACGCCGTTAGAGGCAGTATGGTTAAGGCAAAAGAAAGAACAAGCCCCAATAGATGTTTTGCATGAGTTTTCATAGGTCTATATTTTAGTAAAAAAATAGTTTTTTACGCGTCAATCCATTTTATACCTGAATTAGGCGATATGCTCACAAATTGAACAATGGCAAGAGGGGAAGCAAAGGCAGTATTCGGCTGAATGGCCATCCAGCCGAAAAGAATGGGGTTTAGACGGGAACGGGACTCGCAAATAGATTTTCCCAATTCTTATAGGCTTGGGAATCGCGGTTGATGGAGACAGGCACAAAAACTGAGTTTTTCATGACCGGGAAGGCAAAAGGCTCTCTCCAAGAAAAGTTTATAAAGGGTGGAGGAGGGAGTGCTTTGGTTCGGGTTAAAATGGTAGAAGCAATGCTGTCTTGTTTTAGGTTGCGTAACTTTCTGGCTTTGATTTGGATTTTCTTCTGCATTTTTAGATCCTCAAAATAGTTTTATACTAACTTTTTAATTAGTTAATTTTGATCCAATAGTGTATATTTGCTGTTTATAAGTAAAGTAAAAATTTGTATAGTTTTTAAAAAATCAAAGAAAACTATAATGTTTGTTTACAAGTGGATTAAGGTTTTAGATTCAATTCGATACTTTCGATTAGTTTATAAACAAAAGAGCTAGGAGCTTTTGGCCATCTCTGAGCATCATTTCTGTTTTTTAGAATAATAATGTGTTGCATCAACCAACATCTACATACTCTTGCCAGAATTTGCTATTGGGAATTTTACCAGTTCCGTTCTTGGAAAACTCTGATTTGATTCCGTTTACATAGTACATATCTACCTCCCCTTTGTTTTTAGCTTTGATCTTTCCTCTGTACTCACATACAAAAAAATGTTTTACAAGTTTATATGTCGCCCCGCTGATATTAATTTTCCCAGAAGTTCCACTAGATTCCATACGGCTTGCTATATTAACCGTATCTTCCCATACATCATAAACAAATTTTTTCTCACCAATTACACCTGCAACGAGTGGACCAGTATGGATACCCAGTCGGATTTCCCAGTAGGGTAGACCAGCTTCTTTTTTGCGATCTTTTATATCATTCATAAAATTTTGGATTTCAAGAGCAGCAAGGATACTATCTATGGGATGGGTTGTATTTTTATTAGGAATTCCTCCGGCACACATATAGCTGTCGCCGATAGTTTTTAATTTTTCCAGTTTATTCTTTTCGGTAATTTTGTCAAATTTCCCAAAACAGGTATCTAAATTTTTTACTAGTTCCTCTGGAGTTAGAGTTTCTGCAATTTGGGTAAAGCCTTTGAAATCTGTAAAGAGTACACTTGCTGATGCAAATAATACTGGCTCGGTGGTGCCTTTTTCTTTTAACTCTTGCGCAATTTCAAATGGAAGAATATTGAGAAGTAATTTTTCAGACTTCTCACTTTCAGCCTGTGCTTCCATTTGTGCCAATCGTGAGATTTTGCTCTGTATTTCTGCTTCCTCTCTCGCCCTATCCGATTTCAGTATCGCTTTTTCTGTTTTCTTTTTTTCCTTTTGGAGTTGCTGTAAGAGATGGTTGGTGTGAATAGCTCCTGATATTTGGGAACATAGATTGGAAATTCTATTTATACTTTTTTTTGTGAGTTTCATTGGTTTTTCTAAATTAGAAAATCCTATTATACCTACGCATTCATTTTTTCTAATAAGTGGTACATACAAAAGGGATTTTATAGAAAGGGTCTCAGTAAATTCTCTATCAAGTTGATATTCAATATGGGGAATTTTCCTCAAATAAAATGGTTTTTTCCGGAGATAAATTTTAAATAGCATTCCCTCTTGTTGTTGGTTCATAGGAACTTTTTGGTTCTTAGCATACCTGTATTGTTCTTCTGATAGTGAATTGAAGCTAAATATCTTATAAGCGTACAAAAATTTCTTATTTTCATCAGGCAGAAAAAGCCATATACCCAATATCCTATAATTCTTAAAAACATATCTACTGATCTCAAAGAAAATGTCATCTAACAGGGAGAGTGAGTTGATGCTATGGGAGAAGGAATTTAAGTCACCGATTTCCTTTGTCGCCTCTTGTAACGCCAGTGTTCTTTCTGCTACTTTTTTTTCCAGGTTTTCACTCAGCTCCTCCACGTCTAAAAATGCTTGCGAAGAGCGAATTGAAAGGAAAAAAGCCTGCGAAAAGACAAAGATTAAAAATCCAAACGGAGAGTAGTGGCCTGTTGCTATTATATTGTTAGTATACAGTAGATCGTTGATGATGATGAGACAGAAAATACACCACCCTATAAAAAAGGCAAAGGCACCCTGTCTTTTTCGGTAGAGGGAAAGAGCCAATGTATAAATGACTATAAAAATAGTCAGAACAATAATTATTTCCATTATAATAAGAGTTCTTGTAAACCAGATAGGAGGAAATAATAAAACAATTGAGGACAGAATGCTAGAGGGTATTATTAAAAACTTTTGTAACCGTTTTGAAACTTCTTCGGGAAAGATAGAGGCTAAAAATTTTAAGAATACGGGAATACTTAGATACAAAGTCAGATATTCTATCCTTTGTCCAAATTCCCAAGGTATATTTGGAATCAATTGATAAATATACATTTCCCCTGTTAGTAGGGTACGTAGAACTAAGAAGAAACAAAAAAGGGCAAAATACAAGGGAGATGTATTGTTCCGTCTGAGAGCATACAATCCAAGATGGTATGCTCCTATTAATAAGAGTGCACCACATAAAAAAATTTCAGTGAGAAGGTTATTTTCTCTTTGTTGGGAAAGAACAGCCAATGGACCGACAGTTATTTCACCCCATAGGCCTCCTCTTGCATGTTCAAAGTTGGAAACATGGCAGAGTATTTCGAGAACTCCTGCTTTTCTTTTGAGAGGTAGAACTACGGGTGAAAAAGCTGGCTTCGCATCTTCTTGGTTTTCCCCTACCTCGCCAATTTTTACCAACAACTCTCCATTTATATACAATGCATAAGATGTGCCTATGGTATCCAGTTTGAATCCTAAGTCTAGACTTTCGCTATGGTTAGAAGTTTCTGGTAACAAAATTCTTAATTGGTATGTTCCAAACCCTTGCCCACCAATTGGTTTGCCATTGACTGTAATACCATTCCATTTACTTGGAATTGCTGTGTATTGCAAGGGAGAAGCCGGTGTTTCACCTCTAGGAGATAAAAATGTATGCCAATAAAACTTCCATTCTCCTGCTAAAGTAACTGGACCATCTTTTTCAAAATCCCAACCTTTCATATCTAAAATTCCTTTGGTAATTTTAGGCTGTTTCTTTCGCGCTTGGGATGGTTTGCAAGAAGGTAACAAGAATAGACAGGTGAGGAATAGAATAAGTATGTATAAGTTATAGACTCGCATAAGAGCCTGTCTTACAACAAAGCCACAGGCTCTTGCAGCTTGCCTTTGGTTAAAGATTATGCTTATTTTCATACACGCTGTAAGCCAAATATAATGTAGCTTGCATTTGGAATGGATCAAAAAAGAATGAAATTGTTTCACACAACGATTGTTCACCAAAAACACAACATAAGAGCTGACAGTATATTCTGCACAACATATTAATTTTGCAAGATATTTTTGAGTGCATGATAACTTTTAACACGTACAGTGTTATAATAAGAAAACTCAGGCAGGTATTTTCATTTATTTGGTATTACTTTTCCTCGAATACTATAAAGAATTTCTGTTTATAAATTTCTTTTAAGACACGTTGTAAGCAAAACGAATTGACTAGATAGCAACAGCATTCTTTACTATGAAAAGTCTTATATTTTGTGAGGGTAGTATGTTGTTTATGCGAGGTTTGCGCAAGATGCCTTGGTATTGGCAAGTGTGGGTTTTGGTATTGGTTCTTATAAATGGAGTAGGGCCCTGCCTATTTTTACAGGAGAAGGTAGCAGTAGTGACTCTCGTCGCCGTGCTATTGGGAGGAATCCTAGGTGAGGTATTGTGCCACCTACAAGGTTTTACCAAATTATTGGGTTTGATGCACGCTCCTTGGGTACCTATGTTCGTACTACAGATTTTGGTTTTGTCTTCTGGGAAAGCAGATGGCTTATTCGCACAGTGGTTGTGGGTGAGTGCTGGGATTACATTTTTATCGTTGGTTTTAGATGTACTAGATGTAGTGCAATACTTGCGTGGCAATCGTAAGGATCTGTTGCAAGAGTAGTACTCTGCATCATTTCTACTAGTAATGTTTAGCTTTGTGAGGGAACTTTTTCTGTGCTTCTCTGTCTAAAAATAGGAACATTCGTTCTTAAATGGTGATGGAATGCCCCGGAATATAGAATTTGAACCTCATGAAGTATTGCAAAAGGCGATGCATGTCTTTTGGGAGAAGGGCTTCCTTGAGACTTCTATCCATGATCTCGTCCAAGCTACGGGAGTGCAACGTTCTGGACTGTACAATGTATTTGGCAATAAACAAAATTTATTCCGCCAGAGTTTCCAACTGTATCTAGATACGGTGGTGCAGAAAAGTTTTTCCGTTTTGTTTGAATCTCCTGAGGTACGTATAGCTGATGTGATCTTTTTCTTCCAGCAGTTCTATCCAGTACTAGAACTCGCAGAGTCTCGCTTTGGTTGTTTGCTCTGCCATTCGGCTACTGCGTACTCTCCTGAGATGCAGGCGGTGCATGACCTCATCGAAGGACAACTGCAACAAATGCAAGAGGCATTTGCATTGGCACTGCGAAATTCAAAAAAGCAGCATGATATTTCACTATCTGTGGACGAACAAGAGGTTGCAGAGTATTTGGTGGCAGCTATTTTGGCATTACACTCTATGCTACGTGGCGCCCCCTCGCGTAAGTATGCAAAGAACTATTTGGATAGGGTAGTGGCGGAGTTGCAGAGGTTGTAGTTGTGTTAGGAATTCTCCATAACTCCCTTACAGCGTGTCTTAAAACCTGTCTATTCTTATGTAAAAAGCAAGCTGCAAGAGCCTGTAATTGTGTTTGAGGACAGGCTCTTATATGTTCTTTTAATGTTTTCTCTATTTACCCTTACCAAAACTGTAAACCAATAGAAATATCCCTATCGCAGGGACCAAAACCGACATAGGGGATTTACTATAAAAATCTTTCGCAAAGGAGATTTGTTCTCCGAGGCCTGGTCCCCAAAGTTCTCCAGAAAAATCGATTCCCAAAAAGCTAAAAATTGCAATGGTCATGATGACTGCTGGAATGCCGGTAATGAATAAGACGTATTGAATGGAACGTAGTTGTGAAAAAATGTGGTTTTTGAAGATGTGCACCTTTCCCGCTCCCATAGAGCTAGCAGCGATAACGTAGCCAGCTGATTGTATATCACGGACTTTGGTTTGTATCGATTCATAGGCTAATGCCCAGTCTGAGACAACAATTGCTACTAGCACCACCCAAAAGCTGGTTCCCAAAGAGCCGACGATCACTAAAGCTACTAACAGAGAAGGTAGGGAAAGAAAGACAGAAGCGATGGTACGTAAAATATACTGCCAAGAGGGTAGGGCGATGTAAGAAAATAGCGACAGTACGGTAGAGAAAGCTAGGGTCAATATTCTTGCTGGTATGGCTGTAAAAATGGTACCCAAGATTCCATAGCAGTACAGGGCGTATATATCTCTTCCCAACCTATCGGTGCCTAGTGGATGCTCCATACTCGCAAAAGTAGGAAGAAAGGTTTGGTGCAAGTCTACCCTAGTCGGTGCAGGAAACAAAAGCAAGCCTGGCAAAACTGTTAGACAAAATACGACTCGTACTAAAGAAGAGAAGGATTTCATGGGCTGGCCGAGAGTTTCCTTTGGATGACCTGTGCTAAGCGGGTAAAACTATAAAAGATCAGTCCTGAATAGAATAACAGGGCTCGTAGTAAGTTTTCATCCATACTTTTGATCGCATAGTACAAGGATTTGCCAATGCCTGGATATAAGAAGATTTCCTCCACGATGATAGCTCCCGAGAGTAGAGAGCTAAAGTCTAACAAAATAAAAACCAATAAAAGAGGGATGATTTTGCGAAATGTGTGCGAGAAAATGATGCGTGCGCGGCTGAAACCTTTGGATTGTAAAAAAAAGCTATAGTAAGTTGCGTCTTCTTTCTCACCTTCCCAATAGGTATAGTAGAAAATTCTGGCAAAGACACGTGAACCCAAGGAGATCCCAGGTAAGACTAGGTAAGAGATTTGGTAAGGTTCATAGCCTCCAGGCGGCAGCAGGGGAAACTTTAAGAAAAACAACAGCAGGAGTAAAATAGCTACCACAAAGATGGGAGTCGACAGGATGGCTTCTGCTATGGTAAATAATAAGGATGTAACGAGTTTTTTCTGTGCATAGAGGCAAAAAAGTCCACAAAAGATTCCAGTCAGCGAACCAAAAAATATGGCGAAAAAGGCTAATTCTAAACTGGGGGAAAGGCGTCTCGTGATGTGTTGGACAACATCTTCTCCCGATTCTGTTTTGCCAAAGGAAAATTGGCCCATTGCTTGCAAATATTCTACGAATCCTGTCCAAAAACCTTTACGAATTTGTAGTTGTTCTAGGTCTTCTTGTTGTACGGAAGTCTCAGAGTAAAGGTAGGCTCTGTTCTGTGTGCGCAGCGAGGTTATCGAGTAGGAGAAGAAACTGAGGAGAAGTAAAAAAAAAACAAAGTGGCCTAGCTCGCGTAGCAAGTCTTACTGCCTCTCCTGTAAGGCAGTTTGTACTTCTGCAAAAGTAGTGGCTTGGATCAGTTCTTGGTTTTCGTCTTCGTGGCCCAATGTTTTGGCAATAAGGGCCAGAGTCTTGATGTGGTCTTGAAATTTATTTTTAGGCACCACCAGCATGACAAAAATATGCACAGGGTTGTCATCAATGGCTTTAAAATCGAGACCCTGTTTGGAAATGGCAAGTAGCGTAAGGGATGACTCTAGGTAGTCTACCGAACAATGTGGAATCGCAATGCCACCACCGATTCCCGTAGACATACTTTTTTCTCTTTGGATGAGGGAAGCGATTAACTTCTCTCTATTTTTCTCTGCCAGAGTGCCTGTTGCAACACATGTATCTACCATTTCTGTGATTATGGAATCTACAGTGGATGCCTGTAAGTCGTAAATCACATTTGCTTCGTCGAGTAAATCTAATAATTTCTGCATTTGTATATTCCTATGAGTACATTGGATTTTTTCTTACTAAATTTTGCATGACGAAAAAGCCAACGGCACGGCTGAAAAAGTAAAAGAAAATATTTAGAATTGGTGGAAAAGACCCTATGAGGGAAACCAGTAGCACCGAACCACCCAAAGTACCTATCAAGGCAAAAATAGATAGAGAGTAGTTGGCATTGTAGCTCCTACCAGGAGCACTGTGAAAGAGATACCATATGACGGTAGTGATAAGGTTTTGTTGGTATACTAAGGCAAAGTCAAAACGGGAATTCAAAGAACTGATAGCAAAAAAGGAGGCAATGAGAATGAATTCTATCCAAAAGTTATCTTCGCGTAAAATAGCGAATCCCAAAAAGAAAATAGAGTACATCCCTAAATTTTCTAAGATAGAATAGGAAGACGCCGCGTAAGGTACAGTCATGCTAAAAATAGGAGAAAAGAATATGCCTGAGATATTTGGATTGTTGATGCCCAGTGGATTTGTATAGTTACCAATAAATAGGTTGAGACCGCTGTTGTAAGCGTTGGCAAGTAAGGCTAAAGAAGATACTAGAGCCAATAGAAATATGCCTATTGGTAAGGTAGAGTCACGAAATGGGTTGCTTTTAGAAAAGCAGGCAAATAGAGACAGAAAAGCTATTACAAGTGGGAACCATTGGAGAAACACAATAGGAACAGCCAAAAGAAAAAGCATGACTTGGTAAAAAAAGGCAAGTGGGTATATATAACCAATGCGTTTTTTATAGTATAAGAAAATAGCTAAGGAAGTACCTAAGACAAGTAAAATATAAGGTAGCAAGTGCAAGTTTAGGGCTAGTGCGAAAGACAGGACTCCAAATACTAGAAGAGAGGAAAATATATCTGTCTGAAATTCTGAGGAAATAACACGAAAGCCTGTTTTGGTTAAAACAATACTATGGGACACGATTCTTCTCCTTTTTCAATTCACGAATCCTCGCAAAGAAATCAATATGGGCAGGACAGAAGAGGGTGCATATTCCACATTCTAAGCATATCTTATGGTTGAAGTTCTTTTCACCTTTATCGAGGATCCCCCTAGGATTGGCATTTACGGGGCAGTAAGAAGAACAGTCATTGCAATCGATACAGATCTTCTCTCGCGAACTTGCCGCAATATCGTCACAGATGATAAAGGATTCGTGTTGGTAAATGTCTAATATAAAGTCCGAGCCTATTTTATAGACGGGGTTTTGGTTGTAGAAGGAGTTTATGGTAAAGTATTTGTGAGTATTGCGGTATTGGAAAAAGAAATCTTTTAAATTCATTCCATTGCGCAGAGGTATATGCCTTGGTTCTCCTTCTAATTCCCCATTTTTATTTTTGATAAAGATGGTAATGATCCTTTCATAAAACGGGATGGAACGGTAGAGAATACGCAGAAAGTGGTACAAGGTTTCTGCTCCTAAGTATATTTTACCAGCTTGTATTGGGTCCTCTTCCAATGGAAAAGAACAGTAACGAAACAAAAAGTAGCGTGGATTTCCTGCTGGATACTCGTATTGTATATTCTCATCCGCTAGAAAATCGATGATTTCCGTATTGGGGTAGAGTGAGATAATATTTTTTTTGAAGGCTTCTATCGCTTCTACATACTCTTCTTGTAGAATAGAACGGTAGTCGAAAAAGTTTTGCAGAGAGAAGGGAGACAGGATGATTTGGCAAGGCTTCTCTGATTGTAAGACTTGGAAGATTTTTTGGATACTGATGCCATCATAGTCTAGATAGGTCAGACCTGAATTGATTAGTGTCAATTCAAACTCTTGTTGGTTTGGAAAATTGCGAATATTTTGTCGATTCTGTGGGTGAAAGCCGCCGTCTTGGGTAAGAGTTATGGTATCTGTTTCTTGTTCGTATTTCGCAATGCCGTTCACGGGAGAGACCTTCTTAAACTGTTCATTTCCCATGAGAATATCCCCAATCTGAATCCGTTTGGGGTATTCTCCACGCAAAGGCAATCTTTCCCCTTGGTACTCGGAATGAATACTTATTTGATGATTCAAAGAGGGAACCGGAGGCTTAGATTCAGAACCCCCGGAAAGGACTTTTTTCAGATTTTGCGTAGCGTTAAATCGAAACAAGATGGAAAACTCAGTCCTCTATTGAGGGGTTTTTACCATATAGATTTCGTCTTTAATAGGTAGTTCTTTTTTTAGATTCTTGATGTAAGGTAGGACATCGCCCATTTCTTCGTAGTATTCGCAATCGGATTGCATTCTACGAGCTACGGTAAAGTATTTGTATAGCTTTTCTTCACCAGATCGTTTCGACCATTTTTTCTTGGCACATTTTACCCTAAGGATGTATTTATCTTGTTCCGCTTCAAAATGTCGTACCACTGTACAATGTAGGCAGTTGGCACAATAAACTTTATCAGTCATTCATTACTCCAGATTCGTAGTGTTATTATTGAATAAAAAACTAAAATTACTTGTCAAGCAAATTAGGCTCTGCTTTTGCGATTGACTCCCGCCTTCTGGTAAAAATTCTTTGCCTATGCAGATCTGTATCGTAGGTACTGGTACAAATGTTGGTAAGACGCTCTTCTCCTCTTTAGTTATGGCAAAATATGCTATTTCCTACAATATTTCTTATTGGAAGCCCATTCAGACAGGTTCTGATGACGACACTGCTACAGTTTTACAGCTTTCAGGCTTGGATCAATCCCATACCTATCCCAACTTATACCACTTCGCGCTTCCAGCCTCTCCCCACTTTGCAGCAGAACAAGAGCAAAGCGGTGTTGGTATAGGGCTTTTACAAGAGAAAATTCTGCAACAAGAGCAGAAAAACCTCCTCATAGAATGGGCGGGTGGTTTGATGGTGCCTCTAAACCGCCAGACCTTAAGTTTGGACCTATTAGCAGAATTGCAGATTCCCGTTATTTTGGTTGTATCCTCTGAACTGGGAACGATCAACCATTCGCTACTCTCTCTAGAAGCCTTGCAATCGCGCAAAGTTCCCATTATTGGCTATTATTTTATAGGACCCGATTCAGAGCTAACCAGTGACAATATCCGTACCATCGCAGAGTTTTCGGGAGAAGAGTTTTTGGGGCATTTTGTCGTATCTGGTGCTTTACCAGTACCACTTGGCACTGGTATCACCAAAAGGTTTGATACGACTTCTCAGATTTCCCGTTTATTCTCTGCTTAGGCACGTTTGCGTAGCATAGCTCCAATTGTATTGTCCTGTACCAAATACCTTTTCTTGAGATAAGAAATGGCATTATTGATAAAGGCTGGTATGGGAGCTTCCGCATCCATGAGATCAATTTTAAGTTGTGTCAAGTCATCAATTGTACTCAGAGCCAAGCGTCTTTGGTTTTGGTACAGTTCTGATTCTTCTTCTGTCAACATCATTCGCTATAACCCTCCGCAGTCTGGATGCCCCTTTCTTCATTGACCCAAAAGGTAACAAGCCAAGCCAGGAAGAAAAAAACAGCAACTGCTAAAAATGAACTTCGCAAACTCATAATGGTTTGTAAGAAACCTATTGTAAAAAGACCAATGGCATTTGCAAGTTTGTAAGCCAAACCCCATAAGCCAAAAAATTCACCTGCCTTTTTCTCGGGAGCAAATAAGCCAACCATAGCTCTACTTGCCGATTGTGTTGCACCCAAACCTAGACCAGCTAAAGACGTTAAGGAAACGAATAACCACTGAGTTGTCACCGAAAATCCTATCTGGTTGAAAAATTTCGTCAAGTCAATAATTGAATAAATCAACAACAAACATACAATCCACACAAAAAGGGTAAAGTTATAGGTTTTTTTTGCTCCTATTTTATCTTGCAGAATCCCGAAAAGTACAGCACCTATTGCAGCAGAGATTTGGATAAGGAGAAACATTACTAAGCGGTGCGTTGCATTGATCTTGATTTCTTGGGTTCCATAGATAAATGCAAAGCTAATGACAATTCCTAAAGACGCCATAGAAAAGAAGACAGAGACTAGATACATAGCCATATCTTTGAATTGGGAAATGGAGCGAATCGTATGGATGACACGGGAAAAGCCTAACTTTAGGTAAGAAATGTTACTATCATTTTTCGGCATGTGTGGTTCTTTGAGATAGAGAAATGTTGGAATGCCCGAAACTAAGAAAAATGCAGCTGTAATTGGCCCCACGAGACGTAGGTTTTGGAAATTTTCTGCTGTGACTTTGCCCACGAGTGTATCGACCATCGCAAGGCTGATAATCCCGCCAAAATAGCCAACTCCCCAGGCAAATCCGGAAATTTTTCCCAGGTCTTCTTTCTTGCCTAAAAAGGGTAAAAAGCTAGAAGCAAAATTTTCTCCAGAGGCAAACATGAAATTGGAAATAAGAATTAGTACAAAGGGCAGTATGATATTGCCTGGAGAAGCCACAAACCCAAGGGCTGCTGTAGAAAGGATGCAAAAGGCATAGCTGAAAAAGAGAAACTGCTTTTTACGTGCAGAAAAATCTGTGATCGCTCCAAAGATAGGAGCGGTGAGCACTACTAGGAGATAAGAGATTCCTAGAGCGATTGCCCAGAGGGAGTTACCCCATTTGTGTGGGTTGGAAGGGTCATCACCAGAGGGAACTATGATTTCGCTGAATACGATTCCATATACCACACTGATGATGACCGTTGTGTAGGATGAATTCGCAAAATCGAACATACACCAGCCGAAAATCTCTTTCTTTTTGGATTTTTCCAAAATAACCCTCCTAAACCGGGAAAAATTGAGTCTATTGGATATAGACTATTTTGTTAGATTCCCGGAACGTAAACATTTTTTAGATTTTTTTTTAAACACTTGTCGAATATGAATTATCTGGATACGAATCATATCAGCTAGGAGGCTACCATGGAGTGTGAACAAAATGAAGATAACTTAGTACCATTTTATGCATTGATACGCCCGAGATGTGTCTGTTTGTGTAGGGCTGTAACAGAGAAAGATATTGTTCAGGCCATCCACGAAGGGCACGATACATTGGCAAAACTAGCCTTTAAAACCAATGCTACTACAGGATGTGGGACTTGCTCTGCTAGTGTGCAAAATATTCTGAAAAAAGAAATAGGAGACGGAATTAAATCTAGTGAATTCTAATCTATCCTTGAATATGGCAATGACCTTGGACGGAAAAGTCGTAAGACCTGATGGAAAATGGTACGGTCTCACAAGTAAAAATGATCGCCGGCAGATGGATGTTTATCGAAGTAAGGTAGGTGCTGTCATTGTTGGTAAAAATTCCATTCTGAGTGACGATCACAGTGTGAAGATAAAATATATAGAGGAAGAATCCCCGACACCAGCTCTCCTTGTGCGAAACGGCATTCTTTCGCGCCAGCTTAGCATTTTTTCTGACTTTCCTGGTAAGAAGACAATTGTATTTTGCTCTAGAAATAACCTTTCGTTGTTACAAGACGAACTTGGAGAAGTGGCACGAATCATTTGTTCCCAAGAGGAAACTATACCTGCAAGATTTGTAATAGAGCAGTTGCACAAGTTGGGTTATTATAACCTACTGTTAGAGGGTGGCCCTACCATAAATTACTCCTTTTTCTCCGAAGGGCTGGTAGATACTATTCATTTAACAATTGTACCCTATCTGATAGGACAAAAGGACTTAACATCGATTGTCAATGGAACGGAAGCCTTAGCTGGTTTTGATTTGCAGGAATGGCAATTGAGCAATTCCTGGAATACAGGCAATGAAATATTTCTGACCTACCAGAGGGCTACAGATAAGCCTCTCAAGCGATTTTCAAAAACCACCGAAAAATAAAGAAAGTAGGAGAAATTATGGCAGTTGTATTTGAAATATATCGTGATAAGAAGAAGGAATATCGTTTTCGCTTAAAAGCAGCAAATGGTGAGATTATTGCAACGGGGGAAGGATACAAATCGAAACAAGGATGTCTCAATGGTATTAAGTCTATTCAAAAAAATGCCCCTATTGCAGAAGTAAAAGACTTCAATCCGAATCGTGATTTATTAGTAGCTTGTGATAAAGGCGATGTTCCCGCAATTAAGAAAGCATTGGCTGCTGGAGCAAACCCTAATGCTAAGGACTCTGAAGGAGAAACTGCTCTTATCGAAGCCAGTGAGTCTGGTAAAATTGCAGCGGTAAAGCTACTTCTAGCCAGTGGTGCAAAAATAGACAGTAAAGATAACGAAGGCGAAACAGCTTTGCACGAAGCAGCAGAAGAGGGCCATTTAGCAATTGTAAAGTATTTAGTAGAACAAAAAGCAAAGGTAGACTTGAAAGACAAAAAAGGCAATACGCCTCTTTTAAAAGCCATCATAGAGAAAAAGGAAAATGTTGCTAAATTCCTAATTGCAGCCGGAGCGAAAACAAGTATTAAAAATAAAGATAAGGATAGTGCTTTTTCCCTTGCAGAAAAAAATCAACTCAAGAAGATTTTAAGAGTATTGTAAGAAAAGCAAATGTAGACAGCTTACATGAACCAGGAACGCCTCAGGAGAAGATTTGGAAAAGAGTTTATATCTTTGAGGTCTGACCTGGAACTACACCGGAATCGTTTTTCTTGGTACCGCTCTGTATTGCATACCCTCTTGACAAGAGTTCCTAGCTTTCCTTCTTTATTAGAAATCTTTTTTAAGTTTACTCGTTTGTATTCCCAAGGTGTAAAAAATACGCAAGACTTAGATGTCAGTCAAAACGAAGTTTTTTTTTCTAGCCTTCCCTACGAGTTTGATAAGTTTCGTATTTTGCATTTGAGTGATTTGCACTTCGATGGACTTGTAGAAGATAACCAACACTTACTCGATACCTTAAAAGATCTACAATACGACACTTGTTTTATTACAGGAGATTTTCTTTTTGCGGAAAATGCCCCTTCTAGCGTATTTTGGGAAAATTTGCAAGATCTGTATGATACCTTGGAATGCCCCTATGGCGTGTATGCAGTTTTAGGCAACCACGACACGTTACAAATTTTACCACGTATGGAAGAAATAGGCTTCCGCTTTTTAGTAAATGAAAGTGTGGAGTTCATCAAAGATAAGAGTCGTATGACTGTGATTGGTATTGATGACCCACATTATTTTAAAACATCGGTGATTCCTCATTATGATACCTCTTCTTTTAGTATCCTCTTAGGCCACTCTCCTGAGTTTTTGCAAGAAGCCGATGCAGCCTTTGTCGATTTTTACCTGAGCGGCCACACACATGGAGGGCAAATTGTTCTTCCTAATGGGTTTCCATTATTTACCAACATCCAAGAAAAGAGAGAATATGCCTCTGGAGCCTGGAAGTATTCTAAGATGAAAGGTTATACTTCGCGTGGGATCGGTTCTTCTGTTTTGCCCTTGCGCTTCAATTGCAAACCAGAAGTCGCAATCCATACCCTGAGAAGGTTTTACTAATGGCTACGCTCAAAGCAATAGCGGATGAGCAACGCTACATTTTCTTCTAGGGAATATTC
The DNA here is from genome assembly GCA_039028475.1 of Spirochaetota bacterium. GTDB lineage: Bacteria > Spirochaetota > Leptospiria > Leptospirales > Leptospiraceae > JBCCIA01. The sequence continues at coordinate 43,350 of JBCCIA010000002.1, forward strand.
CCTTCTAACTTTGTTTTTGGCAGATGTGACAATATTGCCCAGGTCTTCTCGGCGGTTGTAGATTTTTTCAATCGTATCTGCTAGATCTTGCGGGTTGTCTGGTTGGCTTAAAAATCCAGTCTTCTCGTGTTCAATCAGTTCTGGGATTCCTGATAGTTCCGTTGATACCACAGGTACACCAGCGTTCATTGCTTCCATCAAAACCACAGGGAGACCATCCATATTGCCAGATTTATCCTTCTTACAAGCCAATGCGAAGAGGTTTAATTTGACTAGCCAAGAGTAGACATAATTGTGTGGCAGTGCTCCTAAAAAGATAACTTTCGAAAAAACTCTTTCCTGGTTGATAAGCTTCTCATATGTATCTAGCAGAGGTCCTGAACCTGCGATTTCTAATTCTATGGGTAGGCCTTTTTTGGATAAGATACCCATGGCTTGGATCAATATATCGATACCTTTTTTTTCTACAAAGCGAGCCAAGGTGCCTATTTTGAAGATACGCGGGTTTTTACTGTTTGCATCTGTTGGGGTGGCAACATCCTCTTGCAAGATTCCACAACGTACTAGGTGGACTTTTGTAGAATCAATACCACTATTGACAATGAAACCTTTGTTGAAATGAGAAATGGTGAGAACCGCTTTCGCTCGTTTGCCTTTGCGTTTGAGTAAGTGCCGGTGTTGGAAAATATCGTTTGCGTGCGCGGTAAAGCTATAAGGAATTCCAGTTAAGAGTGCTGCGTACATGCCAATTTGTGTGGCAGAGTCGGCAAAATGGATGTGTATATGCTCACAGTTCGACTTAAGAATTTTTGGGGCTATCGATAAAGCCAAACAGAGGTGGTAGAATAGCTTAAAGGAGTCAAAGGAAAAGCTAGAAAGCGTATCCCAAAAACAACTTGCTAAAGTCTTTACTAATTTCCCTGGCTTTTTGGACAACAGGGTGATGAAACTAGAAAAGACTTTTTTGCTTTCTATTGGGTTGATATAATTGGCTTTTTCGATAAGTGTTTGTGTATCGTCTGAAAATAGAATGTCTTTGGGGTAGTAGATAGAAAATGAGGTAACCTCATAACCTCTTTTTTGCAATTCCAGGATCTCGTAATATACAAAGGTAGAGGAAAGAGACGGAATTTCTGGAGCCAGATACGCAATTCGTTTTTTGGGTTGCTGCATGGATTTGCCCTCACTGATTTCGTCCCTCCATGTTTTTTTATCTATCCAATTCCTGCTATCGGATTATTTTTTACCCCATAGTTTTTCTAATCTCTGATCACGGCCACAGCGGTAGCGGTAGTACTTATAACGAATTGGGTTGGTTTGGTAGTAGTTTTGGTGGTAGTCTTCCGCCGGGTAAAACTTTGCGGCTTTGGCAATTTGCGTGTATATCTTACCAAAACGCTTTTTGACTACTTTGCTTGATTGTAGAGCCAATTCTTTCTGTTTTTGGTCCTGGTAGAAGATAGCAGTGCGGTATTGGTTGCCCGTATCGCAGAACTGCCTGTTGGAAACGGTAGGGTCAATGTTTCGCCAAAAAACTTGCAATAGCTTTTTGTAGCTTACCTTTTGTGGGTTGTAAACGATCTGGATTGCTTCGGCGTGTCCCGTGATTCCACTAGAAACATCAGCATAATTGGGGTTTTGTGTGAGGCCGCCGGTATAGCCGGAAGTTGTGGAATAAACCCCTGGTACTTTGTCGAAGGGAGCTTCCATACACCAAAAGCATCCGCCTGCAAAGGTCGCTACGGCGCGGTTCTTTTTACTTTCTTTCGCTGATAAAAAGCCTGTGCCAAGCATCATTAGCGAAATTACAAAAATTTGAACAATTTGTCTCATTGCATATCCTTTTCTTCTTAGACGAATCTTTTGCATGGGTTATAGAATTATTTTCTGCAAAAGAGAAAACACTTGTGAGAAATCTGAGTATGCTTGGAAATATCCATATGGCAAATATCGATATATTTTCAGAGTTAAAGATCCATACCTCTTTACCCGCTTTGCAGAATCGTCTGGTAAAATCTGCTATGAGCGAGCAATTGGCAGAACCAGATGGCAATCCGAGTAGTGGTCTAGCGACGTTGTATTCCTGTTGGAGTGAAGGTGGAACCAGTCTCTTGATTACTGGGAATGTAATGATCGATAGAACTGCTTTGGGGGAACCAAAAAATGTTGTTTTAGACTCTCGTTCCGATTTAGATACATTTGCCAATTGGGCGCACGCTGGTCAGAAAAATGGCAACCAGATCTGGATGCAATTGAACCATCCGGGCAAGCAAAGTCCTGCTTTTTTGAGCCAAAAACCTGTTGCTCCTTCTGCGGTACCTTTGGCAGGGCCATTAGCAGCTGCGTTTAACGCTCCTAGGACTTTAGAGGCTGGTGAAATCAAGCAGATCATCCAAGCCTTTGCAAATGCCGCCGCTTATGCAAAAGAATGTGGTTTTCATGGTGTACAGATCCACGGAGCACACGGATATTTGGTGAGCCAATTCTTTTCTCGCAAGCAAAACCTTCGTACCGATGATTGGGGGGGAAGCGCTGAAAATCGTCGCCGTTTTGCCATTGAGATCTACCGTTCCATCCGGGAAAAGGTAGGAGCTGATTTTGGTATTGGTATCAAATTAAATTCGGCTGACTTCCAAAAGGGTGGTTTTACCGAAGAGGAGTCTTTGCAGGTTGCGGAAGCGTTGGCAGATGAGGGGATTGATCTTTTGGAGATCTCTGGTGGTAACTATGAAAAACCAGCGATGATGGGGGATAAGGTTAAGAAGAGTACCATTGCGCGGGAAGCCTACTTTATCGATTTTGCACAGAAGCTACGCAAACATGTAAAAACCAATCTGCTTTTGACTGGTGGGTTTCGTTCCTACCGGGGAATGCAGTATGCGTTGGATCAAAACGCCTGTGATTTGATTGGCTTGGCGCGTCCTTTGGCTCTGTTGCCCGACCTGCCGAAGAAATTGCGGAATAACCTCCAGTTTGAACTTACACTTCCCGAGATCAGTACAGGTTTGGAGTTTTTAGACACTGCGTCTATGTTGCCTATCACCTGGTATGAGCACCAATTAGAACTTATGGCACAGGGCAAAGAAACAGATGTTGGTTTGAATCCCTGGTGGAGTATGGTGAAAACTTTTTTTAACTTAGGTGCAAATGCCTTTACTCCTAGGCGGCCTTCTTAGATAAATTTGATTTTAGTGGAAAAGATAGAGCTGAAACCTTATCCAGTGTTTGTATTTTCTTGTAAAAATCTATTGATTTAGTTTTTGTTTTAGTTCAGCAATAATTCTCTCTTGTTCTTGTAGAGCTTTAGCTTGCTCTAGCATCGTTTGGTCTTTCTCTTGGATAGCTTGATCTTTCTCTTGGATAGTTTGGTCTTTCTCTTGGATAGTTTGATCCTTATCTTGAATAGCTTGATCCTTTTCCTGAATCTCTCTTGCCATTTTTTTGAACGAAGTCTCTACCTCATTTTCAATCTGTGCTTTTTTGCGTAGCTCTTCTGTAGTTCCAGCTTGTTGTAAACGTTTGATGATTTTTTGCAAAAGCTCTACTTTTGGTAGTGTATCAGGAAAACTGAGTATATAGGCTTCTGAGGCTTTTTTGGTTTGGTCAAAAATAGAGAGTAGGGCTTCTAATTTGCTTTGCACATTTTCTTTCAATAGTGGGATCTGTATGAGATAGCTGTCATGGGTGAGTGATTCTACAAAGGAATTTTTTACCTGCAATTTTTCACCGGTGAACATATTGACATAGTCGCGTTGTATATGGGTTGCAGCAGGTAGTTTGTCATCTAATGGATAACCGAGAAAGTAGATGGTAATGATAGGGAGTTTGTTCTCATCCTTAGAGTATTGTTCTCCCAGATACTTGCGAAAGCGGCTTAAATCGTCTAAGTATTTTCCTTTTTGCATTTCTATAAGAACATTTTTTTTCCCTTCTTTTGTTTGGATCACTGCATGGAAATCCATCCTGAGCACTGTAAAAGAAAATGTCTCTATCTGTAAGGTGCTTTCCTGCGGTTGTAGAGTCAGTTCTACGATTTCTTCGCCAATGATGGTACCAATAAACTCTCTGGCAATTTCATTGTCTTCGAGCAGGTATTTGAAAAACACATCGTATATGGGATTTGCGATTAGCATTGTATTTTTTAGACTGATATTACTTGCAATTGTGGCAAGAATATTTTTTGAGCGTATACACAGGATAGAGCAAAACCCTATCCTGTGGCTGTGTGTTTAGTTCCAGCCTAATTCCTCACGTATGGCCTTAATCTGTGCTTGTGCCAGTTCGCGGTAGCGTTCGCGTCTGCGGGGGGAGTATTGTCTGTCGATGAGCCAGAGTTTGTCTAC
>JBCCIA010000003.1:0-46508 GCA_039028475.1 Spirochaetota bacterium
ATAAAATCACCCTTTTTTCCCATAGATATTGTATCTTTGAAATCTTGGCATATAAATTTAAAATTACTGCCTTGGAGCAACTTATAGACGTATTCTAATTGATTGATAATTTTTGTTATATAAGCTTGTGCAAATCGCTCTGGTTTTTTACAGAATGGTACGTTAAAATATCCTTTACGATTAAATCTAATCATTCCATTAAAACATGATCGATTTAAGAATAGAAAATCTAAAGGGTCGTGATATTCATTAAACCTATCCCTTACAAAATAGTAATGTTCTTCACCTTTTAGCAAAAGAGTTTTTCCTTCTTGCTTAAGGAATTTTTTGGTAATTGCAGGAGTTATTTTCTTATCTTGTAATGCTTTATAAAAGTTTATAAGATGCGGATTGGTATCACACATAATTGCTGATTTGGGAATGATATTAAATGCAACAACACCTGTTCCCATAAATGGTTCTATCCAAGTACTATCAAAAGATTTTGCAATAATACTATTAATCCAGGGGACTAATTTTGTTTTAATTCCTTGGGATTTTATTGGGGGGACAAATACTTTTTTACTCAAGTTATTACTCCTTAGACCTTTTAGGGACTATTTTTTTAATATTTCCTTTTCGATACTCAACAAATTCTTTTAAAGATGAAATAGTTTTCGTTTCTCCATTTTGATCAGTAGTTTTAATTTTACGAAAGTTCATCCAATAATCATCAAACCACTTTTCTCCTAAATTTGAAAACATCCCTTCTCCATTGATTATATCCTCAATATGATTGATACTGCCTATGTTGGCTGTATTTCCACTACCTCCTTTATCACTAGCAATTTTCCACTTTTCGACTACGAAAAATTGAAAGTCTTTGACCACAGAAGAAATCGACTTTAATTTTGAAATGTCATAACTTTTTGTTTCATCAATTGTTGTTCCCTCTATTCTGCTGTAAATAATACCTAAGCAAAAATGGCCCGAATACTCGCTATAAGGAAATTGTATATTTTTTGTACTATTTCTTTTTTCAAAATATTCTCCATGAGAGCCTAAGGTAAATCCATTACATAAATGTGGTTTCTTTGAATTTCTGTAAGTTGTTTTGATATCAACAGCAAATTTTAAGTTTTCATCATTAACCTTCACGAAAGAAATATCAGGGTAATAGTTCTGATGTTCCGCAAGAACTATTTTGTACCCGTATTTATTTGCAAATTCTAAAATTTTGGGAAAAAGGTGAATTTCTAATATTTTAGATAATATTTTTGTATCGCCTGATATTGTATAAACCTTTTTAAATATATCGATGAAACCTTTTACTGTCCATTGTCCATCAGGTGAGCTGACATGATCTTGGAATGTTTCAACAAACTTTTTTAGTTGTTTTTCAAACTCTATTTTTGCTTTCATCAATCATTCCTAATTGTTTCCACTGGGTCTAAATTCGCTGCCCAACGAGAAGGGAAATAGCCAGCGAGACCAGACAGGATAGTGGAAGCTGTTGTCACCATAAAGATCAGGGAAATATCTATATCAACAGGGATGTGGTCGAAGTAGTAGATGTCTTTGGGAACCAACTCTATATTGCGCCAACCTGGATTTAAGCGACTACCTACAGAGTTGATTGCCTCACTCAAAGCATTTGTAAATGCTTCTAAGTTCACAGCATAGTACACCCCAATGATCCCACCAATGATTGAAGCCAAAATGCCGATGATCATGGAATTCAAGGTAAATATCAAAAGAATGCTGGAAGAGGGAAGTCCAAGGGCTTTCAAGGTACCAATGGATTTTCTCTTAGAGCGTACCAACGAGTAGACTGTAGCAACCATACCCAGAGCAGCTAAGACGATAAATAGGAAGACGATGTTCGAGATGATGGTTTTTTCCATCTTAAGGGCTGCAAGGAAGTTTTGCTGTTCTTCTGCAATGGTACGTACAGAAAAGCTGCCAGATTTGATTTCATTTTCAAAGAGAGGCGAGCGGATGGTGCTGAGAACTAGTTCTTTACACCAATCGAGGTCGTCCAAAGATTTTACTTTGATAGTGATCTCATTGACAGAGTTTTTCATTTTAAAGAATTTCTGTGCTCTGGTGAGAGAAAGAAAAACATACCTAGAGTCATAGTGGTAGTAGCCTGTCTTGAAAAAGCCAGAAATGTTGAACTTGTTGATATTGAGTTCTACCCCTTGCTGGGCACGAAAACTACCGGCAGGTACGGCAAGGGTTACAGAATGACCTAAAGAAATGTCATACAAGCCACGCATTTCCTTGCCAATAATAGCCATATCTTTATCTACGATCTCTTGGATCTGTTCGCGGTTGTAGCGCTCTAAACGAGGAAAGTTGGTCAATTCATTGTTATGCAGTTTTTCTGTGCTGCTTACAGGAATGCCTCGTATCATTACAGGTACAAAGGTATTGTTATTTTGCAAAAGACCATGACTGGTAATACTACCTTGGATAGTGAGAACCTTCTCTTTTAACTCTTTGTTATTGTACAGAAGCTCGATAAACTTTTTATAATCACGAATTTCACCAGAATTGAGTCTATTTTCAATGGTAATGTGCGGCCCACCATTCCAGAGAGACTCTTTCACTTGTTTTTGAAAGCCGTTAAAAATAGAAAGTACAACGATGAGAAGGGATACACCTACTGCCATGACGATGAAGGATAGTCTGGATTTGAGAGATAACAGTCCAAAAGCTCGTGAACCGCGTATGTAGCGAAAAGTAATGAGTGAGATTATGTTCATAATAAGTTCGGTAAAATTGTAAGGATGGAGACTAGCGGGTATTCTGCAATCAGTTTATTTTATTGTAAAAAACCTTAGCTTGACGAATCTGCTAGACCTTTAAACTAGCAACTAATCTTATATACCTTATAGAATAGACTGCCGTGGAAGAAAAAAAGAAATTTTATACGCACTTTTTGTTAGCCTTACAAACTCCTTTTTTACTGCTATGTCTTTATTACATATACCAATTATTCCAATTGGACTGTCCGAATAAAGACGTACTCACCTGGGATGCTGATCTTCGTTACATTACCACTTTAAATATGATGGACTCTCTGCGAAATGGGCAGATCTTTTCTTTTTTGTTTCAGATAGTTGATTCTCCTACATGGCCCGTTCTACGCAATTTAGTGGAAATTCCGTTATTTTTTCTTTTTGGCCATTCGCAGGTGTTAGATGTGTATCTGACCTATGCAACATTTGTTGTTTTGATTTTAAGTCAGGGGTATATTATTTGGAAAAATACGGGAATGGAGCTTACATTTCCTGTGCTTTTTTTTGCCTCTTGGGTCACTCTATTTTTGTCGCAGCCTTTTCTCGCATACGTATTTACCGGCATGATGGAAGTCCAAGGAGCCCTGTTCTATACACTATCTCTATTCTTTCTCTACCAGTATTTAACGACATCACAGATACCTGCTAAGAAGTTTCTGTTGCTTTTATTTGCAAGTTCCTTTTGTCTGTTTAGTACGAAATACCCCTACGGCTATATTTTTATTTTTACCACGGTTCTATTGTTGGCATTTCTCTATACAGAATCAGCCTTTTTATTTGCAAGTCGTTATTTAATCTACCTATTTGCGACTTTGCGAAGAAATCCTAGGATGATCTTTGTATTTCTCTTACTTGTAATTTTTCTTGCAGTACCACCAAAATATCTACCAGGAAAAACGAAAAACTATATTAAATATGCAATTGCTCTCTTTAGTATTTGGGATTTTTTTACCTATGTTTTTAAGCAAAAGAGCCAGCTTCTAAATTTGGGGTATGAAAAGTTTCTAGGTTTACTGCAGTGGGTGGCGCTGCCGATTTTTGCTTGGGTTTTAATACACCCTGACAGGTTCTCTAGTTCCGGTAGTACAATTGCACATATCCAAACAGAAGGACACCAGGTAGGTGCTGAAATACACAAAGGTTGGGATTACTATACAATTTTCTTTCGCACCTATCTGCAGGAAACATTTTATTATCCTTGGATAGCTTATATTCTTTTTGCGTTGTTGGTACTTGCATTTTTGGAAGGGATATACTTATACAAAAAATATAGGAGCCTTTCTTTTGACTTTGTTTGTGCTTTCTCTTGTATTATTTCTATCCTTGGCCTAACATTTTTGACTCCGAACCATCAGGCGAGGCATATATACCACCTTTATCCGGCAATGTTTTTAGCGGCTTCGCTGTTTTTATACCGCGGATTTGTCTCGTTGCCTATACCTGCAATTTTGCGTTTAGTGATCTATATTTTGTATTCGTCATTACTTAGCTTCCCTGTGTTTGCAGAGATTGAAAAAAATTTCGCCGGACGCTTGCTCTGTTTTACCGGAACTGATAGGAAAGCGTATGAATTACCACGTTTGATAGAGACAGAGGCTAAGCAGTTTCTTAAGACAAATACAATCGTAATCAATGCAATCAATCCGCAGCATGTCAATAAAGCGGATACTGAGTTATTGCTAAACAGAATTGCATATGATCGCAAGTTAAAATTAATTACCAATCCTGGGCGAAAGAAAATACCCTGGCAAGATTTTCAATCAGTATTAGTAGTTGGTAATACTTGTTTGCCAAAACTCGGCGATGTGAAACACTTTATGAAGATCGATTTTCCTGAAAAAAAATTGCAGCTGGAGTTGGAAAAAAGAACAAACTTGGGCTGTATTCGCAATTATAAGATCATAGAGAACACTCCCTAAGGAGAAAATTATCAAAGACTTTTTTAAAACACCTGCTATATTTGACGCGGTTCTGAAAGGACCTGAATTTTTTTGTTTTCATGCACTGCCGATGTACTATACGGATTGGCTACGGGACTTTACGATGTTAGAGGTCGAAGGAATCGACAATATCCCGCGTTCTGGTAAGGTAATCATTGCACCCAATCATAGCGGAATCATGGGTTGGGATGCAATCGTCTTAATGAATGAAATTTTTCGCAAAAGAAAACGAATGCCTAGAGCTATGACACATGCATTCTGGGACTCAACTCCTATACTTAAATATCTAGGGAATAAGTTTGGTTATTTTCGAGCGGATTTTAAGTTAGGGGTCAAATGCTTAAATAGAAATAATCCATTGGTTATTTTTCCAGAAGCCGAACATGGAAATTTCAAACCTTCTGTGAAGATGTACCAATTGGTAGATTTCAACCCAGGTTTTGTCGCTTTAGCGATTATGACTGAAACTCCCGTTGTACCGGTGGCTATTATTGGAGCAGAGGAAAATCATATCAACATTGGGACTATTGATTGGTTTGAAAAAAAATATGGTTTTAAAATTCCTGTTCCTTTGAATCTTTTACCAATTCGTTCGAAGTGGAAAATTAAGTTCCTAAAACCTATTTCTTTTGCCAAATACAATCGCCGCGATGTTCGTAATCAGAAGTTCTTATTTGAAGTGAGCCAAAATATCCGTTTTCGTATCCAAGCAATTATTCATACAGAACTTGTGAAAAAGGGAATTTTTAAGACTTGAGGTAAATATGAATCCACAAACTATTTTTAATCGTACAGAAATGCTAAAACAGATACAAGTTTCTGACTTGATGACTCCTAATGTAATCACCGTTGATCATGACGATCTAATTGGCAAGGCATCACGTTTGATGCTAGAAAATAGAATTCACTCCCTATTGGTACTCAAAGAGGGTAAGCCAACGTATATGATTACAACTTTTGACCTTATAAAAGTTTCCTATGAAGATACGTTTAGTGAGAGTAATGCTGATATGATGCGTACTACAATAGAAGAGTTAGTCAAAGGACAAAAAATGGTATCGGTGCAAACAACTACGACTCTTCTCGGTGCTTTAAAGCTACTTACAGAGTATGATATCCACTCCCTTCCTGTAATCAATGAAGGACGTGTTATGGGAATTTTGACTTTGATGGATTTGGCAAATTGGTATGTCAAGACACACGAGGTATAGGCATGTCTGATAGTTTTTGGTCTGATGTCTCGGATGAAGAAATTGCCAAAGAACGTGCTAAGGCAAAAGAACTAAAGAGAACAGCTTGGTGGAAACGTAAGAAGTCTAGTGGTGTTTGCTATTATTGCCAAGAAACATTCTCCGTACAAGAACTGACAATGGATCATTTGGTTCCTTTGGTTCGGGGAGGAAAGTCTATTAAAGCGAATTTGGTTCCTGCATGCAAACCATGTAATTTTGCAAAAAAAAATGAACTCTCTATGGACTTTATAAAAAAAAGCAACACCTGAATTTACACGAGCATAAAACTCAAACAGGTGTTTGCTTGTGGTTGTTTGTGGGGTCTAAAATAAAATAACCCCCTCTAAGGGGCTATTTTATTTTATTGAAAGAGTTTTATTCAAACTTGATTATGGGTTTACAGAGATAATTTCATCTCTATTCACTAGGTCTACTATGTATTTGTATTCTATAGAACCTTTTCCGTACTTCAACTCAGTTGCTCTTAATAGGTGAACATTCTTTTTGTATCTGTACTTGAGCATTTGCTCTTCAGAGCCAAACTTAGTTTTCTTCAATACGTTTTCTTCAAAAGCGTAGCAACTAGCAAGATATTTGTGCGCAGGATATTCTTTTTCGTTATCGTCGATCTCAAGATAAAGCTCTAAGATAGGGATACATTGTGGTAGGTTACCGGTGTCATATTCTGCCATAATCCAAGAACGGTAGATTGCAGAAAGAAGAGTCTTGTATTCTTTCTTTTCTCTTAGGTCAGGATTTGCGATTTCATCAAGGTGGTTGATTGCTTTTGTAAAATAAGTAACAGCAGCAAGTTTTGCTTTAATTTTTTGACGGCCGATGTAAGCTTCTTCTCTAGCTTTTCTATCGACTTTTTGCCAATACCATTTCTCGTCTAGTCTTTTCTTTTCAGCCTGTTCTTTTCTATACTGGTCAACACTGTCTCTCATTTTAAGGATTGTATTCATCCCAGATTGGTAAGCGGAGAGAGCAAGTCTGTATTTGTTATTTGCGAACGCCTTTGAAAGCTTGTGAAGTTCTGCGAAAGCTTTGTAATATCCTTTGTAATCAGGATTTTTCCACATTCTTTCATCTCTCAAAATGGTTGGCTTTTTCTCAACGGTTTCTTCATCTGGTACCAATTCGCCGGCAATTTTTGGAAGAGGAAGAGCCTTTGTTGTATCTCCAGATGCGTCATCAGTTGTAGTTGTATCATCCTGCGCAAATAGCACGTTTAAGTTAAGTACAAGCAGCAGTATGAATAATCCTTTCATTATCTTCATATTATATACCTTTAGTCTCTTTCAATGTTTTTTAAGAACAGACAGTGAATCTGATTCTTTGTAGATAATATCGGAAAATACTCTACCAGGGTCAATCGAATAAAAAATAATTTTTGAATTATCGGAATTATTTTGCTTTATATGCGACATAATTTTAAAAGAATGACTTTTTTGGTTATATTTTCTTACCATTTTCTTGAAAAGAGTTGGCTTGCAAGAGCTATCCATTCTATGTTGTAGTCTCGCGATGAAATTGAGTGATTTTTCTAAGTGTAGTGCAGGTGTTACGGGTTGTCCCGATTGTGATGCAGTGGGTTTTTATTTAGAGGAATTCTCTCCAGGTTCTCCAACAGAGAGTCTTAGGCTATGTCATTGTATCTCGCAGAATTGCAATAGTTGTTATTCGCGTGGAAAGGCTCCTTACCTGACTTATGATGCAGTCTTAGATAAAATGGTTCCATGTGAGTGCCATGAAGCTCGTATGCGTATCCAAGAGATTGAATCGTTGTTAAAGACCTCTAATATTCCACCTAAATACCAGTACAAGTTCCTTTCTTCAATGGATTTAGATGGAAACTCAATGATTTCCCTATATGTAGCCCATGATTGGGCAAATGAATTGATCGAAAATTGGCCCGATCTATCGTATTGGAAAAAAAAGAAAAAGCCTCGCAAAGGAATGTACCTTTGGGGAAATACAGGCTCAGGTAAAACGCTTCTTGCATGCTCAATATTAAATGAATTGATCTTTCGTTACCAAACGAAATGTCGCTATGCTAAGATCAATAAAGACTTTTTAGGAGCCTTGCGAGATTCTTACAACAAAGAAAGTAGCTACCATGGGCAAGAAATGTCTATCCAGGATGAGTTTGCCAATGTAGAAGTATTGGTGATAGATGATTTTGGTATCCAAAAAGATTCGGACTGGGTTGATGAAAAGCTCTACGCCTTGATAGATGCGCGCTATGAAAAAGAGAAAACGACTTTACTTACTTCTAATACCCCGACTTCCGATTGGAAAGACAAGGGACATGGTCGTATCTTTTCCAGATTGTGCGAAATGACGCATGAATTGCATATTGATTGTCCTGATTATAGATTGCGTTTTGTATGACAGTAAGAAATCTTTTATCGATAAGGGCAAATGTAGTAGGACTTGAGTAATTTTGGGGAAATTTATATTAATATTTTGGTAGATGCGCAAGAATAAGCTATTTACTAGCAAATACAAAATAGGGAAAAGAAAGAGTATGCCGAATCCTAATATTATTAACTTATTTAGAGAAAAGAAGAAAAACCAAAAGCGTATTTCGATGATCACTTGTTACGATCACTCCTTTGCCAAGATCATCGCTCAGAGTGAAATTGACTGTGTTCTTGTGGGAGATTCTCTAGGTATGGTATTCCAAGGACAATCCAATACAATTCCTGTAACTTTGGAACAGATGATCTACCATACCCAAGCAGTAAAACGTGGTTGTCCTGAAAAACCTGTGATTTGTGACATGCCTTTTTTGTCCTATCATGTCAGTATTGAAAAAGCCTTAGAGGCCTGTGGCAAAGTTTTTAAAGAAACAGGTTGCGAGGCAGTAAAAATCGAAGGTGGTTCTGATTATATTTGCCAACTTATCTCAGAATTGACGGAAATAGGGATACCTGTCATGGGTCATCTTGGTTTGACCCCACAGGCTTTTCATGTTTTAGGAGGACATAAGTTACAGGCCAGAGAATCGAAGGATGTACGTAAGATCCAAGAAAATTCACAAAGCCTAGAGCATGCAGGTGCTTTTGGAATTGTATTAGAGATGATTCCTGAGAATGTTACGGAAAGTATTGTGGAGTTTTTAAAAATACCCACAATTGGTATTGGTGCAGGTAAATATACAGATGGGCAGGTATTGGTGTTAAATGATATGTTAGGGATGGATTCAGAATTCCATCCTAAGTTTTTGAAGAAATATACGAATTTACATGACCTAACTTTACAGGCTTTAACAGAATACCACCGGGAAGTCCAAGAGAATACATTTCCTTTTGATGAAAATATATATTTATGATTCTATGAATTGATAAAAAATGCTGGATGAAAAAATCCGACTCTCCAGGATAAGCCTAACTAGCAAAGGAGTGCAAGCATTATATGGCTAAAGAGCGTATCATAGATCCACTTGAATCTTTTATTCAAAATTCGAATATCAAACCCAATGAGTATAAGAAACTATACAAGCAATCTGTAAAAGACCCAGAAAAGTTTTGGCAAAAGCAGGCTGAGAGGTTGGACTGGTTCAAACCTTGGAAAAAAGTACTGTCACATAACTTTTCTCAAGGGAAAGTAAAATGGTTCGAGGGTGGTAAACTCAATGTATCTTATAATTGTCTTGATAGACATTTAGATTCTCCTACGAAAAATAAGGCAGCACTTATTTGGGAAGGAGACAATCCTGATGAATCAAAAACGTTCACCTACCAAGAGTTGCATAGAGAAGTTTGCAAATTCGCAAATGTGTTGAAAAAGTTTGCTATAAAACCAGGAGATAGGGTACTTATTTATTTGCCTATGATTCCTGAACTCGCGATTGCAGCTCTTGCTTGTACTCGAATCGGAGCTATACATTCTATCGTTTTCGCTGGTTTTTCTCCAGAGGCTCTAGAAGGCCGAATCGATGATTGTAAACCTACTCTAGTGATTACTGCTGATGGCGGTTTTCGTGGTGGCAAGACAATCGATTTGAAAAAAAATGTTGATGAGGCTTTAGAACGTAGTCAGACAAAAATTGATAACGTAATCGTTGTTCGTCGCACACATAGTGAAACCAACCTCAATTGGAAAGAAGGAAGAGATCACTGGTGGCATGTATTGAATAAGCAAGAAGGAATTACTGCTACTTGTGCTCCTTACCAGGCTAACTCAGAGCATCCACTTTTTATTTTATACACCTCTGGCTCAACTGGTAAGCCAAAAGGAGTTTTGCATACTACAGCGGGTTATCTTTTAGGTACCAACCTGACATTTCATTATATTTTTGATCACAAACCAGAAGATACATACTGGTGTACTGCAGATATTGGTTGGATCACTGGTCATAGCTATATACTATATGGACCTTTATCGAATGGAGCAACTTCATTGATGTTTGAAGGTGTACCTACCTATCCCAATCCTGGTAGATTTTGGGAGATTGTGGATAAATACCAAGTAAATACATTCTATACTGCACCTACCGCAATCCGTGCTTTGGCCAGAGAAGGCCTGGAACATGTGAAAAAACATTCTTTGAAGTCTTTGCGGTTGTTGGGTACTGTAGGCGAACCAATCAATCCAGAAGCCTGGGAGTGGTATCATAAGAATATTGGCAAAGGCAACTGTCCTATTGTTGATACATTCTGGCAGACAGAAACAGGAGGCATTATGATTTCCCCTGTACCTGGTGTTGTTAGCACAAAGCCTGGAGCAGCTACACTGCCTTTTTTTGGTGTGCAACCAGTTCTCGTCGATAATGACGGAAATGAAATCAAAGGAAAAGGTGATGTTTCGGGAAACCTCTGTTTTGCACACCCTTGGCCCTCGATGATGCGTGGTGTATATGGGGATAGCAAGCGTTTTAAAGAAACGTATTTTAAGCAGTACAAGGGTTATTATTTCACTGGAGATGGAGCGCGTAGAGATAAAGATGGCTATTATTGGATCACGGGTCGAGTGGATGATGTACTGAACGTTTCCGGGCACCGCATTGGAACAGCTGAAGTAGAAAGTGCCTTGGTCGCTCATAAGTCTGTAGCAGAAGCTGCTGTAGTAGGATACTCTCATGACATCAAAGGGCAGGGTATATATGCCTATGTTACGGTAAAAAATGATGCAACTACAAATGAAGAACTGAAAAAAGAGTTAATGAATATCGTTGCAAAAATGATCGGCAAAATTGCTCGTCCAGATGTAATCCATTGGGCACCAGCATTGCCTAAAACACGTTCAGGTAAGATTATGCGGAGAATTTTACGTAAAATAGCAAATGGGGAATATGAATCTTTGGGGGATATAACTACCCTTGCAGATCCTAGTGTAGTTTATTCGATCATTACAGACAAGAAAAAATACCATAGCTAAAGATAGAGAAAGTAGAGCACATCAATTCGTGTGCTCTTTTTTAGGAATTAAGGCATGTATTTTTGCAAGCATTCAGGGATTGCGAACTTTCCATCTTCTGTTTGGTAATTTTCTAATATTGCAGCCATAGCTCTACCTAAAGCAAGTCCAGAGCCATTGATCGTATGAACCAGATGGTTTTTTTTATCACTTCCCTTGTAACGAATTTTTCCTCTTCTCGCCTGAAAGTCTAAAAAGTTTGAAACAGAAGAAATCTCTAAATACCTACCAAGTCCTGGCATCCAGACCTCTAAATCGTATGTTTTAGAAGAGGAACCGGAAGTATCTCCACTACACAATAGTAGTACTTTGTAATGCAATCCTAACCTTTGTAAGAGTTGCTCTACATTGTCTAGCATTGCATGGTGTTCTTTTTCAGAGTCTTCGGGTTTGCAGAATTTTACCAATTCAATTTTTTGGAATTGGTGTACGCGTATCAGTCCTCTGGTATCTTTTCCATGTGCACCTGCTTCTCTACGAAAGCAAGATGTGAATGCTGTAACATGGATAGGTAGGTTTGCTTCAGGAATGATTTCGTCTCTGTATAAATTGGTTAGTGGGACTTCGGCAGTTGGGATTAAATTTAGGTGATCCTTGTCGATACGGTAGTATTCATCTTTAAATTTAGGATATTGTCCTGTAGTTGTCATAGAGTCGTCATTTACAACCATTGGCACCCAGGTTTCTTCGTAGCCAAATTCACGTGTATTTGCATCCATCATGAAATTCATCAAAGCTCTCTCTAGGCTTGCCGCTAAACCACGGTAGGTATAAGCTCGGGAACCTGCAATTTTGATCCCTCTTTCAAAGTCTAAGATACCAAGTTTTTCTCCAATTTCAAAATGAGGCATGGGTTTGAAGTCGAACTTAGGTTTTTCTCCATATGTACGTATCGTAACATTTTCTTTTTCAGATTTCCCCAATGGTACGTCTTCTTGTAGAAGGTTGGGTAAGCTGAGATTTAGATCTACCATACGCCTCTCCTCTACCTCTAAATGTTCCTGGATTTCTTTTATTTTATCTCCGACATGGCGCATAGAATTCATCAATTCGGATGCATCTTCTTTTTTGGATTTTAAAATCCCGATCTCTTTGCTAACTCGGTTTCTTTCGGCTCGTAATGTATCGGCCTCTTTTTGTAATTTTCGTTTGCGATTGATTATGTCATGCAATTCATCAACTATTTTAGCTGATTCCAATCCCCGTTTTTCGATCATCTCTTTTAGAACTTCGGGGTTTGTTACAATCGTGTTTATGTCTAACATAGGACTGCCTTTCGGTTTAAAAAATTATTTGAATTCAAATAAATAGACTCTTCTACTTTATCTGCTGCCTCATCACGTAGTGTCTTGATTCTTTCTAAAATGTGAATTAGGTTTGAAGAGTCATTGCGTTTGCCTCTATTGGGAGGAGGAGATAGGTAAGGAGAGTCAGTCTCAATGAGAATGTTTCCTAAAGGAATACTACGTGCAGCTTGGTGAATGTCTTTGGCATTTTTAAAAGCAACTATACCAGAGAAAGAAATGTAAAAACCTAGCTCGACAAACTTTTGTGCAAAGTAGGCGTTGTACGTGAAACAATGAATAACCCCTGATACCTTATTTTTGTATGATTTTAAAATTTCGTATGTATCTTCGGCGGCATCACGTGAGTGTATGATGACTGGTAGCTTTTCTTGGGCTGCTAGGTCTAAAAATTCACTAAAAATATTTATTTGCTCTTTGGTATTGTCTTTATGAAAGTAGTCTAAACCAATTTCACCGATTCCTACCAGTTTGGGGTCTTGTGCGTTGGATACAATTAGGTTTTGGATATCTGCTATTTCTTCAGATCCTATAGTATCAGCAGGATGGCAGCCAATCGAATATTTTAATTCTATGGAACCGTCATAGTCTTTGACAATTTTTTGCGCATCTATAGAGCTTTGGTAATTAATGCCAATTTGTAGGATTTTGTCTACACCTATTTCTTGGGCTTTTTGCAAAGAGTCAGTGATAGCCAAACCTTGCTGTGCAATTAAATCTAAATGGCAATGTGTATCAATCAGCCTAGGCATAGTTTTTCCATAAAAAATATCGGAGTCTATTATACAAATTGTTTTAATTTTTCTTGACGCTTGCGATTTGTCACACTTACCATCTACAAACTGTGTCAGAACCCCTCCTTGTAAGATTGAAGAGAAAATACCAGCAGTACAAAGAACTTTGGCAGGAAAAAAGTAAGAAGAATCTTACGATTATGCTAGTTCCACACAATCATAAGAAAAGTGTCAATATATATATATCGTATAAGTCAATCGTTATCTTTCTATTCATAACTGCTATGATTATGTTCCTTAGTACGATCAATGTTTTAAATCATAATTTTAAGGAATACGAAGTAAGTGAGCTGCAATTGTCAAACAAAGATTTTGCTATCCAGTCAGAGCGAGCCGTTGCAGAGATAAAAGAGCTACATAAGCGAATTGCCTATTATGATGAAAAAATAAAATCACTGTACGCCAATATTGGTGGTGATAAAAAAGAACTGTTAAAGTCTTTACCTGCCAATACTCGTAAACTCTTACAAGAAAATTACCGTGATTCTAAAATACCGCAAGAAATGCAGACATTCAGTTCTGACTCTTACAAAATGCAGCGTTCTTCTGAGTTAGTAGAGGAAATTATCAAACTTATCAATCAAAAAGACAACCTTGTGCGGAATACCCCTTCTATTTGGCCGGTTAGCGGTTATATTATGTTCCCTTTTGGTGAATATATCTCTCCTGTGACTGGTAAATTGGTAAAGAATAACGGCATCGATATAGGTTCTTTTCCCGGGGCAGAAGTAAAAGTAACTGCACCAGGTTTTATATATGAAACAGGATTTACAGAATACACAGGTTATTATATAAAGGTAGCACATAAATTTGGTTGGAAAACGATTTATTCTAACATGGATAGAATTCAAATTAAAAAGGGTGAAAATGTAGAAAAAGGCGAGTTGATTGGTTTTGTTGGAAAGACATCTAGTAGTAAATACTATTCTCTCCACTATGAAATTCATGTAGGAACGAGTCCCTTGAACCCAGCTTCTTTTTTGAACCAAATACAGGAATAATGAAAGAAATTCAAAATACAGACGATTTGTTGGTCAATAGCATTATAGGCGAAGGAGCCGAGTTTGCGGGAGACTTTAAGTTAAAGGGAATCATCCGCATAGATGGTAAGTTCAAAGGTTTATTAGAAACTGATGGCAAGGTTTTGATAGGAGAATCGGGAGTTGTCGATACTGATATCAAAGCCAAAGTCGTTGTAGCTGGCGGACAAATCCGTGGTAATATCATAGCTTCTGAGCGCGTTAATTTGCTCAAGACATGTAAACTTTATGGTGATATTGTAACTCCTAAGCTCGAAATGGAAGAGGGAGTCTTTTTCCAGGGTAAGTGTAATATAAATCCTTCCAGCTCATGATTATCAACAATCCTGGGAATATCAATCCTAAGAAAACTACTGCAAACCTACGCAAAAAATCTCTCCCTCCTGAGGAAGATTTAGAAGTTGACTCTGAACCAAATTCTTTTCTTTCCATATTGGAAACTATTGCTCCCTCCTCACAAGAATCTACACGAGAACTAAATGAACTATGGCGTAAACTACCAGAATCAGAGAAAAAATTTCTCGATACTCCAAACCATGCAAATATGAATGAATACAAGAATCTTGTTAAAGAAATTACAGAGCAAATTCTCCGGAAAAATATTCATATTGTCCAAGCGCGCAGAAGAGGTAGGCATGATAAAAAGCTCTTATTGACTATTAAGGTCATTGATGAGAATTTACAGATCCTTGCTACTACTATGCTCAGTAACGCGAACTCTGCATTCTCTTTATTGAAACAAATGGAGAAGATACGCGGTTTGTTGATGGATTTGAAAGAATGAGACATAATGTCGGACAACCGACAAAAACTTAGTACCAATTGTGATACGATTTTGCATATGTATTCACTAAAACTTGGTTATTTAGGTGGTTTACAGGAGGTGCTTTTGTTTTTGCTAAAATATCTTTTGAAAAAACAAATAGAGAATTTATCATACCTGTAGTCAGAAATTTTGTAGTAATTTTCAGATCAGGTGTATCTTGCCGACTTAGGTCTTTACTTGCCAAAATAAAACCCCAATCTCCAAAGCTTGGTATATAGGTGTGAAATGGTTTTACTTGCCAATCGTTGCTATTCTGTTTTTCAAAAATCTTTAGGCTTTCTCTGATAGTAGAGTGTATACACCAAAATGCTTGGGGTGCAAATGTTGCCGAGGTTGCTTGGGTTACAAACATACCTTTGGGGTTCAGATGCTTGAATAAGTTGAGGTAGAAAGAAACTGTATACAGTTTACCTAAAGAGTAAGAGTTTGGATCTGGTAGATCTGCGATGATTAGGTCATATTTTTGTTTTCTGTCCAAGTTTTTTAACCATCGAAAAGCATCCTGGTTGTAGATTTGCAATTTTTTTGAGGATAAGGCACCATCATTTAGTGTACGTAGGTAAGGATGCTTTTGGAATAGAGTGACCATTTCTTTGTCTAGATCTACAAGGTCTATAGAGGATATTTCTTGGTATTTTAACACTTCACGGATTACCATTCCGTCACCACCTCCGAGAATTAATACAGTTTTTGGCGGTGTATTCATTTTTGCAATGGGTACATGTACTATTGACTCATGGTATCTTGCTTCATCGCGTGAGGAAAACTGCAAGTTACCATTTAAAAACAATCGGACATCGTCTTTCCATTTTGTGATAATAATCCTTTGGTATTTAGTCTCTTTTGCCAAAACAATAGGGTCTTGGTATAAGACTCCTTCTATCCATTTGGTAAGGTAACTGGATAAAGAGAAGCCAGCTAGCAAAATTACAATGGTCAAGAATAGGCTATATTTCAGCAAATGGTTCTTAGCCTTTGAGGGGTCGATGAAATGAATAAGCAGTCCGGCAGTAGAATTGAAAAGTCCAAAAAACATCGAAGCGCGAATTAACCCCATATAGGGTAAAATGAGCAGAGGGAATAAAATGCTGGCGAATAAGGCACCAATATAATCAAAAGTGAAAACTTCCGAAACAGCAAGACTCAGAACACGGTATTTTCCTATGATCCTGAGAATAAGTGGAATTTCAAACCCTACTGCTGCACCAGTAATTAGGGAGAGTAGAAAAAAGAAGGGGTAAAGGTTATCTGTATGGGCAAAGGCTAAAAACAATAAAAAGGCAGAAAATCCCCCGGTGAGTGATAAAATGATCTGAACTTTTAGAAGTGTAGGTACTAAGTTCTCTTTGGTAAAGCGAGTCAGGTAGGAGCCAACACCCATGGCAGCCATAAACCAACCCATTGCAAAGGAGAACTGTGTGACAGACTGACCAAGCAAGTAAGTTGCCATCGTTCCTGCAATCAATTCGTATGCAAGGCCAGATGTAGAAATAATTAATACTGTTAAAAGTAGTAATAACCGCCTTCTATCCTTTCCATCTGTCATATATGGAAAGAGATTATTTGATGACTGCGGCTAGAATTATTGCTATTCCAAGGATAACACTACCCATAATAATACCTAAAGAAGTATTTTGATCCTCTTCAATTTCTTTTCGGATAGAAAAGGGTGCTACTTTTTCCATGAGCCAAATAGATAAACCAAAAAAGCTCATTCCTATAATACTATAAATTAAAGTTTCAATGATCTGTTTTTTTAAATTTGCATCCATATAAATTTTCTCCTATATTACATTATTTTCCAAAACTAAACCCACCACCAGAAGGAGAGCGTGGCCGTAACGAGCCAAAAAAATAAATGGGTCTCCTCCCTGTTCTACTATCTTGTTTGAGACTTATGTTCACACCTTCTGCATATTCTATGTTTTTTGCGGTTGATGCTGAATAATAACAGTATGAGGTAAATGTGAAAACAATAGCGTTCCAGATAATAAATGCCTTCATAAAATCTCCTTAATCATCATCGCTTTCTATTACATCACTCCAACGGGATGTTTCGAATGTTTTTTTACGAAACCAAAAGAGTAGGGGTTGGATAAACCACATCCATGACCAGAATGTGAGCCAACCAGCTTTACGGACACCTTTTTTGATAGATAGTGCTACGCTACTTTTGCTGAAGCTGGAAATGTTTGATTGTGGAGCAGCTATCATTAAGCGATATGTACCAGGTTCTTTGATTTTCCAATAAAAATTTGAACTACGACTACCTTCTGACCAAGATTCTCCACCTTCATAACCAGAATAGTATTCAATTCCTACATCTTCATCAGAAATAATACGTTCTTTTTTGGTATCAAATAGAGCAACTCCTAAAGAAGCCCAGCTATTGTTAAAATTAGCCCGTAATTTTATGTGCAGTGTCTGATCTTTTTGAGCAATTGTAAAAGGTTTTGTGAATGCTTCTTTTTTCTTTAGCTTAGCTAGATAGAAGACTTCATTGAGAACAGGTTTTCCGCGTGAACTCATCCCACAAGAGTTGATGAGTAAAAGAAAACCAATTGCAAAACTGCTAAAAGAAATCAACTTTTGGTATGGAATTGATTTATAAGGTTGTGCAGGACCTACGCCATAAGGTTTATTGAGTGAGACTCCAAAGCCTTCTTCTACTTCTTGGTAATCAAGGTAGGTGCCTTTGAAATATTCTATTTCACCAGTACTGCCATCGCTTCTCAACAATTGCTCTTCTGTTATAGTGAAGGGTGGAGATATTACATCTGCGTATTGTGTTACGTCGCCTATAGAACAAAACCAAGGAAGAACACCGTCTACATATGTTACAGTTAGTTCTCCACTTTCAAAAAACTGGTATTTGCTATTTCCTACTTTTACATTTGCCTTTGGAAAGTAGCTACCAGACAACAGGCTATTGTACGGTTTTTCATCTGATGGCTGCGAAAGTGAATAGTGTCCTTCTGCTTCACCTAACCAGAGGTACCCATCGTCAGAGTTGTACAAGAGGTATTCAGTCTCATAGCCACTTTCACCGTCGTCATACCATTCTTTACGCTGTCTACTTACTATTGTCCACTCCCGGCCTTGGAGTGTACCAGTTGCACCTAATTCCAGAGTAAACACTTCTGCTAATTCTGGCTCAACTTTGCCCATCACTACACCGGTATTTTCTGTGAATTGGGAAAGGGAACCACAAGCTCCACAGGTAACACTGAAATCAGAAACATTCATGTCATGCATTTCTAAAGGGCTGCCGCAGTTTGGACAGCGGAATGCTTCGTTATCACTTTGCTGTTCTGCTTGGATTTCTTTCTTATAAGAGATATCGTCTTTGGCTATATAATTGCCTACAAAGATATTGGATTCACGCAATTCATCAAACTCAACAGTTAAAAAGCTATTGTCGGTTAAACTGATACCGTCAGCGAAAACATATGTCTCATCAGGTATGACTTGGAAGGGTAGTGTACCTTCAGCACCGGAACAGATCGCAGTACCAGTTTCTTTGATTTGGTAGTCCTTTCCTTCGACTTGAAAGTTCATGCCTGGTTCAATGGTCTCTTCGTTTATATCATCTTTTGCAGGAGCTGGGGTTTCTAATATAAGCTCGCCCATATCTTCAGAAATCCAAACAGTCGAGGAGTCGTTTAGTTCTACATACCATTCATCCCATTTTCCAAGTTCGCGTGAGTCGGACTGACCATTTTTTTCTGTATATTTGTACTGAACGCGACCCATAACTTCAAAAGTTTTACTTCCTAATTTCCCCGTTAAACCTATTGCAAAACCAGAGATCGCTGGCATAAGTTTGGACTTTTTTCCTGTATCTTTTACGGCATCTTTGTCTAAAAGAAAAACCGTATTACAGTATTCGCAAGTTGCCTGGACAATTGCAGGATTTTTTATATCCTGGGGACCACCACAACTTGGACAATTGACTACTTTGAAAACAGACATGTGAGGATAAAGGTACTCAGGTCTAAAATTTTTACAATGATTTTTTTATAGGCCGAACTGATTTATAATTCGTTCCATGTCATCTAAATTGGCGTAGTTGAAGACAATTTTACCTCTGCCTGATTTTTCATTGTGAGAGATGGAAACTCGACTGGAAAATTTCGTACGAATTTTATTCTCTATTTTGGCTATACTGGGGTCTTGTTTTTTTCCAATGTTCACTATTTTTTCAGTATCAGTAAGTTTACTGACATAATCTTCGACCTGCCTAACGGACATTGATTTTGCAATGATTTCGTTTGCAACTTCGAGCATTTTCTTTTTGTCACCAATAGAAAGGAGTGGTCTGACATGCCCTTCTGAAATTTTCCCTTGTTTGACGAACTCTTTGATGCTATCTGGCAGTTGCAATAGCCTTAGGAGATTG
Organism: Spirochaetota bacterium; assembly: GCA_039028475.1. Lineage (GTDB taxonomy): Bacteria > Spirochaetota > Leptospiria > Leptospirales > Leptospiraceae > JBCCIA01. The sequence continues at coordinate 19,743 of JBCCIA010000003.1, forward strand.
GAGACTGTAGTACGGTTTTTTCCTACCCTTTCGGCAACTTCTGTTATCTTTAAAGAAAGTTTCTCAATGAGTGTCTGGTAGGCTAAGGCTTCTTCAATTGGGTTTAAATCTTCTCTTTGGATGTTTTCGATAATAGCGATTTCTAGGCGTTCTTCTTCTGAGTAATTCTTGATAACGACAGGGACTTTTTTTAGACCTGCTATTTTACAAGCACGTAGTCTTCTTTCCCCTGAAACAAGTTCATAATTAGAATCTTTTTTAAGTACCACCAAAGGTTGGATAAGGCCATGAACTTTGATGGTGCTCGCCAATTCTTGGATGGAGTTTTCACTGAATGTTTTACGAGGTTGGGTTGGATTTAAGAGTATGGAATCAATTTTTATCTGTTTAAAGTTGGAAGAGGATTCTGCATCGTTGCTCGTTTCAGAATTCTTATTTCCTGGTATTAAATTTCCTAATCCGCGTCCCAGTGCTTTTGCTCTACTCATAAAGAAACCCCATTTTGCTTCAAATTTTTACCCATTAGGAAACCTTTGCTGCAATTTCGTTTGCCAGGTTTTTGTAGCTAATAGCCCCCACACCATCTGGATCATAGTAATTGATAGGTTTGCCAAAGGACGGAGCTTCTCCTAATTTTACATTCCTAGGTATCATTGTATTATAAACTTTTTCTTTGAAATAACTTCTGACATCTTCTGCTACCTGGTTGGAAAGATTTGTTCTTTTATCAAACATGGTTAGGACGACTCCTTCAAAAGTCAAACTAGGGTTAAGGTCTTCTTGTACAAGAGATATGATTTTCATGAGTTGGCTCAGACCTTCTAAAGCAAAGTATTCCGTTTGTAATGTAATAAGTACACTGTCAGAAGTGCAGAGGGCATTGATAGTCAGGACACCTAGAGAAGGAGGGCAGTCGATAATGATATAGTCAAAACGAGACTTCATCGGCAGAATAGAATTCTTTAGACGGAATTCTTTATTGTCCATATTGAAAAGGTCAATTTCCGAACCGCTTAAATTGATGTTGGAAGGGATTATATACAAGTTGTCTACTTCTGTCGGTAACATTACATCTGACACACTTGCTTCTCCTAGGAGGAGTTCATAGCTAGTAAGTTTGATTTCGTTAATACTGATGCCTAAACCAGAACCTGAGTTGCCTTGAGGGTCCATATCAACTAAAAGAACTTTTTTGTTCATTCCTGCTAGGTATGAGGAAAGGTTGATAGAAGTTGTTGTTTTTCCTACTCCTCCCTTTTGGTTGCTGATTGATATGATTTTACCCATGATTTTCTTTTATCTCCTTGTGGATTTGTTTCCAAGTCCTCGGATAACCATGAACTGCTTTACGTTCCTTTTTCAAGAATTTAATGTGTCTCTCTCCTAAAAAATCTAATTCAGTCAAAATGATTTCTTTGCTGAGTGTATACCCATTACTTTTTAGGTAAGACTTTTCTTTATCTAATGCATAACTCTTTTTTCCCAAGAAAGGGATATAGAATCCACCTTGTTTGAGAATGCGGACAATAACTTCAACAGAGAAAGGGTAGGGGATGACTGCCCTAGTTACTGCGATGTCAAATTTCAAGTCTCTAATCTCTTCGACCCTCTTATAGAGGAATTTTGCATCCATATTTTCGGATTTTGTGAAATCTTGCAAGAGAGCCAATCTTTTTTTCTGTGAGTCTATAAACGTAATATTAGGTTTTGATATGAGACATAAAAATAAATATCCAGGTAAACCTGGACCTGTTCCTACATCTGCTATTTGTGTTTCACGTGAAACGTTTTTTTGTTTTGAGACATAATAAACAAAACAAATAGACTCTAAAATATGCCTTTCTAAAATTCGTGCTGTGTCTTGCTTAGAAAAGAAACCACCAACTTCATTTTTTTCTTCTAAAAAGTCGTAGTAGGCCGCAACCTTTTGTGCATCAAAAGTTTGCAAGATTTCATCCGCTAAGGATGGCAATTTTTCTTGGATTTGTTGTTGTACTTTTTTCATTTTTATAAGGAAAACCTTTTCCCAAATCCATACTTGGTAATAAAAATCAAACTTACGTCGATAGTAATAATTATGGATTATAAAATTTCTTCTATTGCTTTCTTTTTCTTTGCTTGTCTGAATTTACAAGCATTTTCTCCAGGCAAGTGGTCGCATATAGATCGATTTATTGTTCCAAATGATAAGAAAAAACCTATGCGGGAGGTTGTCAAAAATGCACGTGGCGAGGTGATTTATTCCGCGCATTATTTCTATAACAGCGATGGCTTGATCTCGGAGGAAAAGTATTACAATGCAAATAATAAATCTGAAGGTGGTGTGATTTACAAATACAAAGATAAAAAGTTAGCGGAAGAAGCATTGTATGATAAAAAAGGAAATGCAAAAGAAAAAAAAGAGTTTCTATATGACGACAAAGGTGACTTGGAAAAGATGATCGTCAAGTCTGCTTCTGGCAAACCTCAAGTCTATTATACACTGCAAAAGGGACCTAAAAAAGAACTGTTTTTTGTCGATATTACCTGGGCGAAAGTACGTGATCAGGAGTTTTATACCATTCGTTCTGATATGGACTCTGACTATATTTTTTATTTAGACATTTTAAATACGAGTCGCGAGAAGGTAGGAACTACAAAGTATATGTATGACCGCAAAGGCAACCTCATTGGTCGTTTGAATATCCAAGGGAAACGTATGCGACAGCAAAATATAAGATATGATAAGGTGGGTAATATTACTAATTTATTGTTTCATGTGAAACGAGGAAAAAAGTGGTTCAAAGTAAAAGAGCACCAACTTTTATATGGGAACAAAAGGGATACTGTTGGAAAAGAAAAATAACCCAAAAAGAATTTTTCACATATTTGATTCTGAGATAGATAGTGTATCGCTCCAAGAAGAAATAGATGCGAAAATAGCGAAACGCAAAATACCTAAGGCGGAAATTAATAAAATTACTGGATTGAATTTTCAACTCAGCAAAGCAGCAGATTCAGAAAAATTTGATCCATCACATACTGCATACCAATTTGAAAAAGCAATTCATTTGCCCAAGTTTACCAATCCACGTTATTGGTTCATTCGCGGTCCTATCAAGTGGGTATTGATAAAATTTGTTAGTGTTTATGCAACAGTAGAAAGAAAGCTTTCCGAAAATCGAATCAAGGCCTTTTATTCCTTAATCCGAGAATTGACCCAGATGAAACTACGGCACCAAAAGTTAGAGTATGAATTGGAACTATTGAAGAAAGACTACAACGAATTGAAAGTCAGTCTACAAGGTGGATACCGTTTTGAAGAGGAAGAAGAGTGGCAAAATAGAGCACATGCATTTTTAGATCGAGGCGATAAAAGAATATTGGAACATATCGAAGTAACAGATCAAGTATTGGTTTTATTACCAGAGTGGAGTAATCTACTCAACCACCTCAGCAATAAAAAAATAAGGTTCCATTCTATAGTCGAAAACAAAAGACAATTTGAATACTTGAATAAGTTTCACAAAGAAACTTTGCAATATATCGATTCGCTTGTAGATTATGAGAGTTATTCGTCTTTCGATAAGATAGTTTTAGGTTGCAATGCGAGTATGCTTCCTCCCTGGTTTATTGAAAAAATACTATTGAAAGCATTTCACAATATGGCTAGTGGAGCTAAGTTTTTCTTACGTTTTTACAATGGCACAGTTTCCCAATACACACCCTTCCAACCGGTACTATCCACCCGTATTGATCTGCATACAATTACTACTTATCTAAAAGAAGTTGGTTTTGTAAACCCATTGATTCATAAATCAGAACCAGGTGAGTATGATCTTGTCACTTTCTATAAGCCTTAATGCAAATCGTCCAACACATAGATGAATTCCAAACAGAAGATGGAATCGGCAATGACATTTTAGGAATTCAGGAATGCCTCAACCAATTGGGGATGAAAAACTTTATTGTATCTCGCAAGAACAAAAGCAAAAAAAAGATAGAAAAGATCCAGAATTTATCCCAGTTGGATACTTCTGAGACAATGCATATTTTGCATTATGGAGGTAGGGGATATCCTATAAATAGCTTTCTTGCTTTGCAAGGGAAGAAAGTTTTACGGTTTCATAACATTACACCGGTTCATTTATATTCTGGAAAAGTAAGCGATGCAATGCTGTATTCTATTGAAAAAGAGTCTTCCTATGCTAAAATGGAACTTTTACAGTTAGCAGAAGGTTGTGATTTCTTCCTTTTTGACTCTTTCTATAATTTAGAATGTTTCTCGGATATGGTTCCTTGTACCATTACGAAACAAAACTCTTTTGTTTTGCCTATTGTTCGAAAGTATGCTACTCACAAAAAATCCGCAAATATTCACACACATACAATTACATTCATTGGTCGGGTAGTACCTAGTAAAAATATTGAAGGTTTGTTGTATACTCTGTACTACTTGCAGCAAATCAATCCACGTTATTGTTTAGATTTGATAGGTAAAAAAAATGTCGCTTTTGAAAAATACACCAGTTATTTAGAAGAGCTGATACAAGATCTTCAGCTTGGCAGTTCTGTGAATTGGAATATAGAAATTACAGATGAACAGGTCACCAATAAGTTACAGCAATCAGATATTTATTTGAGTTTGAGTAAGCATGAAGGCTTTTGCATTCCTCTCTTGGAGTCTTTTGCTTGTGGAGCTTTGAGTTTTTTTTATGGTATTACAGCAACTCCAGAGACAGCTCGTGGTGCTGGAATAGTAATCGCGGAGGAAAATTATGAAGAGATAGCTGCTCTGATTGATATATGCAATAGTAACTACCAAATAAAAAATCGCGTCCTTGAAAAACAATATAATGTTGTAAAATATTATAACTCTATTGATCATGGAGCTTTACTAAAGTCAATCCTTACACATATTCATGGCCATTAAAAATATTCATCAATTCTCAGCTGGATTTAATCTTGGAGATGCCATTAGCAATGAGATGATTGCTATACGGCAGATATTGAAAAAACTTGGCTATTCTGGTGAAATATACTCAGAAAATATTGGTGTGAATGCGACGCGGATTTCTAAGAAGTTTCATTCCTACAAACCAGCTAGGAATGATCTACTCATATATCACCACTCTATACATTCTTCAGTTCTCGACTATATCCTAAAAATTCCTGTTCCGAAAATATTGATTTATCACAATGTAACTCCACATCACTTTTTCGAGTCATACGATTTAAAACTCACATATTATTTGAAGAAGGGTAGGGAAGAATTGCTTCAGATGCGTGGGCAATTTAGTGCATACTACGCAGACTCTGATTATAACAAACGGGAATTACTTTCTATAGGCTATGAGAATGTCAAAATCCTTCCTATTATTTATGATTTTTCTAAGTTGAATCAACTGGAAGATAGAAAAGTATCTGCAAAAAAGCGTATTCTTTTTGTTGCTAGAATTGCTCCTAACAAACGCCAAGATGATTTGATCAAATTTGCTAAAATATTTTACGATTATTACTACCAAGACTTTGAATTGAATTTGGTAGGTTATTGTTCACATGAATTAGAGTCGTACAAGGTTGAGTTGCAAAGTTTGGTAGAAGCATTCGATTTACAGGATATCGTAAAATTTTCTGATTTCGTTGATGACCGTACGGTAAACCAGTTTTACCAATACGCAGATTTATTTGTGACAATGAGTGAGCATGAAGGTTTTTGCGTACCTCTATTAGAAGCTATGTACCACCGCATTCCTATTATCGCCCATAATGCGGGAGCTGTAAAAGATACTTTGGCTGGTTCTGGAATTCTCTTTTATAAAAAAGATTATCTTGCCTTGTGTGAGATGGCTTATAAGGTCTTATTCGATGATGAGTTTCGTGACGCTATTGTGAGCATGCAGAATGAGAAGCTGGAGCTATTTATTCAGGAAAATAGCGAGGACAACCTGAAAAAAAAACTTTCACAAATGTTAGAGTTTGTTTAGGTTTAACCGTTTTCAATTTGTTTTATGATTCCATCAACTCTTTGCATCGTATCCAATTTGAGCAAAAATTGATGGCAATTCGTACACTGGTATGCGGGCATTTCTTTTACGACAACGGTAGATTTATGTTGGAGTTTGTATGGTAGGTCGGTTACAACTTCTACCATGGCACCACCACAGATATGACATTTCACTCTTTTCCTCCTAACTTTTAAGTTATTTTCCCAAGTGTCTAAATTAGGCACATAGCTAGCGATTACTCGTGCATTATCATATTCTTCGTCAATAGCAAAAATTATATGAAATTTTTCGTCATTGTACTCAGAGTATACTATATAGCAGGGTAAAAAGTTATCACCAGGGTATTGTTCAATGATTTCGTATTTATCCGTGGAGAGAATGATTGCTTCTTTGGAAATGGCAAGCTCGGGATTCTTCATTCCAATATGATAGCTCCAATAAATTCTTTTCTCTCGGATGTAGAGCTTGATGTATTCTAAAACTTTATCAAACATGCTATTTTTTTGATTTATTTAAATTTAATGTGGAATTGCAAGAGTTTTCTTTTTCCGTAAGTTGGCAAATAATGTTGCTTTCTGGATCATACAAAGTCCGCTGCTTTAATCTATGTTTTTGGGTATAAATTTCTTTTATCTCTAACCTTCCATCTGGATAATAATATTGCCACAGTCCAATCTTTTGTTCACTCTTATAACTGCCTTTGTAGGAGGTAGTTCCATCGCGGTAGTATTTTTTCCAGTATCCATCCTTATAACCTGCTGCGTAAAAACCCTCAACTTCTAACTTTCCGTCTGGATAATACCGAAAGAAAAAGCCATTCTCATTGCCAATCTGTGCTTGTTCTGGCGCTTGTTTGTATAGCCTTCTTTTTTTATGTGAATGATTTTGCTTTGTATAGAGTTTACCATCAGGGAAAAACCATTTCCATACACCATCTTTAAAACCGTTGACATAATTCCCTTGAGATGCTAGTTGCTTTTCGGGAGTAAAAGTTTGGCATAAGCCATTTAGCTTACCATTTTTAAATTCACATTTTGCAACAAGTGTTCCATTTGGGAGCCATTGCTGTCTATAGCCGTTTGCATCTAATGTATAGAGGTTTTTGCGTTTTTCAAATACAGCTTCTTTTGGGATCTGATTCCCTGACCGCTTTTTGGGTGGTGTACACAGAGTAAATATGAGTAAAAAGCCTAAAAATGTTTTAAAATGGTGACTATGACTGGTTTTGGTTTGCAGCATAAATGGCATACGCTTTGAATAAAATAGTTATAAGCAGAGCTAAGAACAGGATAAAAATACCACTGTAGAGAAGAAAAGCAAGATAATCTTTTTTTTGAAATTTCGCATAAAGTCTGAGTGACAAAGAGGATAAGTATAGAGAGTAAATAAAGGCAAACCCAAAAAAAAGTATGGAGTAAGGAGCGGGAACCAATTGAAAGATAGAGGATGCACTCAATGGTGTAAAGCTAAGGAGAAGTAGATTTTTGTATGGATTAGGGATACTATTTTTGCGAAATGTCATTCGCAATTGATCGAGTTGTACGACTGCTAGAAAACAGATAAAGTAAATCAAAAAAGATGTAAGAACTCCATCGGACAGAGTTTTTATCGAAGTATTGAGTTTTTCAGGAAAGTGGAAAATCATGAGATTTGCAAGGTATTTGCATACTGGTGCAAGTATACAAAAGTATATATGGACTTTGCAAAGCGCTAACGTCGTATATTCGTCACGGTGTAAATATGTATCAAAAGAGTCTCCTGGAGAAGAAAATATGTTAGAGAGTAATTTTAACCAAGAATTATTTCTGCTTATTTTTTGCTCAGACTCCATTACAAACACACATATAAGTTATCAATTACAGGTAAAATAGAATTTATCATTGTTATTTAAAAAAGTAAATTTAAATTCAGAATATTAAAAATTGTACTTCCTACAAAGGGTGATAAGTTTCGTTCTTCTTCCCTGATCCCCTCTATATACCATCTCGCTTCTTTCGCTATGTTTTGGATATCCCTTGTACTGTTCTCTAAACTGCAATACAATTCATCCCTATGAATGAGTGAAGGAATGGTTCCAGAGCCGCTACGTAATTTTCCAGTAACTTGTTTGAAGTTGACGATTCCTCGGTGTAGTTCTTCTTGGTTTTCTTTCATGACAGCAGTAGCTCCCGAGAAGAAATCGTCATAATAACGGGCAACGGGGTGTTCTTCTGCTTCGCTATCCTGCTCATTTCTTAGAGAATAGACTTGCATAGGGCGCTTAGTTTTTCCTGTGAAGGAGCCTGGATCTATGTCTATACTTCTACCTGAGAATGCTGTTTTCGACTTGAACAGGATTTCGTAGTTGTCCCACAAAGTTAATGGGTAGGATAATTTTATAACTACAGCAATGGCTTGTTTCTTTCCAGGTTCTAAGAACCGTTTGTCGGGAACTTCTGCTATGGGTACAGGTGAAAAGTAATCAACGACACCAGCGGGGATGCCTAGCACAGAAACTTCAGTTCCTTGTTGGATACCATCAATTTTGCTGTAGTAGAGTTTGATACGATAGGGATATTTGGAGTCTGTATCGACAGTCTGAATAATGGTCGCGTAAAACGCTAAAGCTAATGAGAGAAAAAAAGTTAATCCTACAAGTCGAGTAAATGTATGCATAATCTATCAATTCGGCAGAGAAAAAGTTGCCAGTTTTTGTACTTTTTTTAGACTGTAACAAAAAAAAGCATCTCTACCTTACACAATAGCAAAAGGAATCTAAAGATGCAAGAGGTAAATGGATTATGTCATCTGGAAAATTGCTAGCAGAATTAAAAAGTAGTAATAAAAAGATATTTATTCAATTCGGTGGTCAGGGTGCACCTTATATCAAAGAGCTTACAAAACTATACAAAGATGAGCCAGGCCTGGAACGTTTCTTCCAAGTATCATTTAATGCTGTAAATGACTTTCAATCCAAATTAGGAAAGGATCCTCTTTTTGAGCAAGGAATGGACATTCAGAAGTGGTTAGAATATCCAGAAGCCACACCAGATGAAGCGTACCTTGCCCAGGGTAGTGTATCGATTACCACTATCTTTATTACTCAAATGGCTAATTATTATAAATTCGTCCTCAATGGTTATCCTGTATCTGAACTTGTGGGACTTGCAGCAGGAGCAACAGGACACAGTCAGGGAATTTTAGCAGCTTACTTGGCTTCTCTTGCAAAAGAAGGAGATGAGTTTTATGAAACTTTAGATAAATTTGTTAAGTTTGCTTGTCACCTGGGCTACCGTGCACAGCAAAACTATACTGAATTTACTATTCCTGAGGACTTGCTTAAGAAAAGTGAAGAGCTGGGTGATAAATCTCAACCATCTCCAATGGCGGCTTGCCTAGGCTATAGCAAGGATGAGTTAGAAAGTCGAGTGAATTTTTTCAATGAAGAACTAGCTAAATCAGAAGAAGAAAAGGTCTATATCAGTCTTTACAATGCACCAACCGCAATGATTATCTCTGGTTTGCCACAGCAACTTGTACGTTTTCGTGAGAAGTATATCAACGAAATGACCGAAAAAAAGTGCAAATTCGTTTATTTGCGCACTACGGCTCCTTTCCATTCACCCCATTGTGGTAAGACTTTTGATGCTTTTAAAAATGATCTCAAAGAGAAGGTTGACTTTCCTTATGGAGCCGAAGATATAAAAATCCCACTATATTCTTTTGTGGATGGGCTCAATTTTCAGGATAAGACAGGGAATATAAATGAGACTATATTTGATGAGATTGTGATTCAAAACTTGCATTGGTCAAAAGCTATTGCGAATGCCCTACAGGATAGTGTAGATGTCATTTTAGATTGTGGTCCAAGTAAAACAGTTGCAGGTATCACTTCCACGCATGTGAAAGATTTGGAATTACCAACTCGTGTACTTTGCTTGTCCAATCCTAAAGATTTAAAAGTAATCTACTAAGATATATACGAGAAGTTGTATTGCTCTTTCTTGCAACTTCTCGTTCTTCTATGAATATTTCATCTCTCTTTAACTCTATTAAGCTGCTATTTGCACAAAAGCCAATAGGAGTAGTTAAACAACAATTTATCCTTAGTAGGTCGAAATACCTATCCGGTTTAAAATGTCCTGCTTTATTTTGGCATGAACTGTATGGTGAAGTTGGGCAAGATTTAAAGAAAAATGAAATACCGCAATACGAAAAACTTAGAAACTTGTACCTAAGTCTTTTTTCCGAAAAGCTATTTGTAGAAGCAAGTGGCATTAAATCAGCTAGTAAAGAAACAGAACACTTATTGCGAGAAAATCGTCCCATTGTCAATGCTTCTTTTTTGGTTGAACAGCTCTTCACTAGGATTGACTTACTTTTACCAAGTGAAGGTGATTCTTGGGAGGTTGTAGAGTTTAAGTTCACATCTTCCGCAAAAAAACACTACAACCAGGGAATGGCTTTTCATGCTTTGGTACTCAGTCATTTTGGCTTACGGGTGAGTAAATATAGTATTTACACAATTTCTTCGAAGTATACTTTTACAGAAAATGAAATTGATTTAGATGAATTTATTAAAAAAAATGATGTGACAAAACAGACATTAGAACTTCTGCATAAAGCGAAAGAAAAGGCAAAGTTTTTGTTAGTAGTAGCTGCAATGGATAAACCTCCAATCATTGAGAACTACAAACAACCTTGCCGTTCGCCTAAATTGTGCTCTTTGCAGGATTATTGCTGGAAAGATTTGGGAAATGGTGACATTTTTACGCTACGGGAGGGGAGCGAACTTGTTGTTGAATTGTACCAAAAAGGTATACACAGTATTTGTGAAATTCCAGATGATGTAGAGCTGTCTTTCCAACAAAAGATCCAACTCAACGCTGTCAAAAGTAAGCAAGAATTTTTTTCCACAAAAAAAATAGCTAGTCTATTGCGAAAGATTCGTTATCCCATATACTACTTAGACTTCGAGACAATTAACCCTCCATTGCCTATATACAAGGGAACAAAGGCCTTTCAACATATTCCATTCCAATATTCTTTGCATATCCAAAGGCAAGAAAAAGCAAAGTTAGAGCATTATTCCTATATAAATGATGGAACCGAAGAACCTAGACTGGCTATTCTACAGAACTTGAGTCAGTTAATAGCTCCTGGCGGTAGTATACTCTGCTACAATGATGTTTTTGAAAAAAAATGCTTACGTGAGTCTGTAGAATACATAGAAGAATACCAGAATTGGTTTGAATCTATTTTAGAGGATTTTGTTGACATGTCTTTGCCTTTTCGTAATTTGCATTACTACCACCCTGCACAAAAAGGGGTTGCTTCCTTAAAAAGCGTGTTGCCACTTCTAACAAACCATAGTTATGATGACCTATCCATTGCTGATGGTCAAATTGCCAACCAAAGCTTTTTAAAGATGAAAGTAAAGGGCTTGGAACGAGCAGAGAAAGAAGAACTTAACAATAAATTGTACGAATACTGTCGGATGGATACTTATGCGTTACATCTTTTGTTAAAAGAATTAAAACAACGCAGTATTGCTTAATTTAGAGTTTTATTTTGGAGCGGTAAGAAAAACTTAGTAGAATAACATGTGGGTCTATTTTTTTAAGAGAGTTTTATTGGTTTTTCCAACAGTTCTTGGAATTACCTTTGTCGTTTTTTTAATTTCTAATCTTGCACCAGGTGGAGCATTGGAAATGAAAATTGCAAAATTGAGGAACACAGGTAGTTTGCAAGGTGCTAGTCAAAAAAAAATCACCCAAGCTGAAATTGCTATCTTGAAAAAAAAACTGCACCTTGACAAACCAATTCCTATAGCTTATCTCTACTGGCTTAAAGATATTGTTAGATTTGATCTAGGAGAATCTATCCATTATTATAAACCTGTCAGCGAACTTATCTATGAAAAGTTTCCTGTCTCCATTATCTTTGGTTTATCTGGGTTTTTTATATCATATGTAATTTGTATTCCTCTAGGGGTCTTAAAAGCAATTCATCATGGAGAAACCTTTGATCTTACCAGTAGTTTTATCATATTTGTCACATATTCTATCCCCATTTTTGCTTTAGCTGTCCTACTGCTGTACCTATTTGCTTCTGGAGAAGTTTTTTCTTTGTTCCCGTTGGGACATGAAGTCTCAGATGACTATGAAAGTTTATCTTTTCTTGGAAAATTTATAGATAGAATGCACCATATGTTTCTTCCTGTTTTGTGCTATACGTTTCATTCTTTTGCAGTCCTCACCTTACTGATGAAAAATTCTCTATTGGAAGAAATCAGTAAGGATTATGTGCGTACTGCGGTAGCAAAAGGACAGTCATTCCGAACGGCTATATCCAAGCATGCATTTCGGAATTCTTTGATTCCTATCGCAACTGGCTTTGGCAGTAATTTGAGTTTGATGTTTGCTGGCTCGCTTATCATTGAATTAGTATTCAATATAGATGGTATGGGTTTGTTAAGTTTTAATGCAGTGACAGAACGTGACACTGTTTTGATGATGGGCTTATTACTTGTGCAAAGCTTTTTAGCTCTTTTCGGAAATGTCCTTTCTGATTTGTGTTATGTATGGATTGATCCTCGGATTAAGTTTGATTGAAAATGCTAGCTCCAGATACTAAAAAACGATTACATAAATTTCATTCCAATAAGAGAGCTTATTATTCGTTTCTAATTTTACTCACCACATATATCATTTCTTTATTTGCTCCACTCCTAGTAAATGATAAACCGCTTCTCGTGTATTACCAAGGCTCTATTTATTTTCCTATATTCAAATTTTATCCTGAAAAAAGATTTGGAGGTATACGCAACACAACACCTAATTATAAAAAAATTGCTAATTCGCAACAATTTCAAAATACTGCCAATTTCATACTTTTCCCTCCCATTCCTTATGGATCCAATGAAGACAATCTATCAACTTTAGGAGAAGGTGTCAGCCCTCCAACGGCTCCAGATTCTAGGCATTGGTTAGGGACAGATGACAGGGGTAGAGATGTGTTTACACGTATTTTTTATGGTTACCGCATTTCAATGTCATTTGGGCTACTTTTGGTGTGCATTGAACTCTTATTAGGAACATTCATCGGTGGTATCCAAGGGTATTTTGCTGGTATCCTCGACTTGACAGTACAAAGGCTCATTGAAATCTTTTCAGCGATCCCTTTTTTGTACTTAATCTTAATTATGGGTTCATTTATGGGGCGTAGTTTTACGGTGTTATTGCTAACATATGGTTCTATAAGTTGGATTGGAATTAGCTATTATATGCGTGGTGAATTTTATAAGTTGCGTGGGCAGCAGTTTGTTCTTGCTGCCAAGGCATTCGGAGTACCTTCCTATAAAATTATTGTAAGACATGTTATACCAAATGCTATAACTCCTCTTGTGACATTTTTGCCTTTTTCTTTGATTGGTTCTATCTCGATTCTGTCGGCTTTAGATTTTTTGGGCTATGGAATACCAGCTCCAAATCCTTCTTGGGGAGAGTTGATCGCTCAAGGGAGAGAACGTTTAGACGCTTGGTGGTTGATTGCATTTCCATCACTTGTGCTATTTTTAACGATACAGTTGACTGCTTTTGTGGGAGAAGGATTACGAGATGCGTTTGATTCTAAAGAGAAGACTGTAATTCAATGATGGACACCTTACTTTCTATTCAAAATTTTTATTTTAACTTGCACGTAGCAGGTGGTATACTGCCAATTTTGCAGAATATAAATTTTGCAATTCATAAGAAAGAAATACTCTCTTTAGTTGGTGAGTCTGGTTGTGGCAAGACAGTTTGCTCTTTGGCTATTACCAAACTTTTACCAGATAAGCGTTCCGAATATCAGTCTGGAAAGATTTTATTTCATAATGAGAATTTATTAGAAGCTGATCCGCCAGAAATGGCTCACATTCGCGGAAATAAAATCTCTTATGTGTTCCAAGATCCATTTTCTTCTTTGAATCCTTTAAAGAAGATCAAAGAACAAATCTTAGAGCCTTTTCTGATCCATGTGTCTACCAATGAAAAAGAGGGAATTGAGAAGGCTAAGTTTTTAATGGATAAGGTAGGTCTTTCTGATCTATCACAACGGTTAAACTCTTATCCAAACCAACTCAGTGGTGGAATTCTGCAAAGAGTTTGTATTGCAATGGCACTTATGTGTGACCCTGAATTACTGATTGCTGATGAACCCACAAGCGCCCTGGATGTAACTGTCCAAGCACAACTTGTTGATTTGTTCCATGATTTGCGAGAAGAAAGAGGGATGTCTATATTATTTATATCACACGATTTGTCTCTAGTTTCTTCGATCTCTGACCGAATCGCAGTAATGTATGCAGGGGAAATAGTTGAGGAGGCTGTTGTAGAAGATATCATTCATCATCCAAAGCATCCTTATACAAAAGCTCTTTTAGGGACAATACCGGCTTTGCATACGGACAATGATTCTGTTTTGCAAACTATACCTGGTGTTGTCCCTACTCCCGATAAATATCCGCAGGGCTGCCATTTTTCAGCTAGGTGTTCGGAGGCAATGGAACGTTGCGAGGTTGAAAAACCCTTGGATTATACTGATAAAAAGATGCATAAAACGCGTTGTTTTTTGTATGAGGGGTATCATGATTCAAATTGAAAACTTAAGTTCTTCCTACTTTATTTCTTCAGGTAAATTGTTTCAAAAAAAAGAATTAAAAGCGGTTGAAAATGTTACCTTAGAAATACCTGAAGGAAAAATTGTTGGTCTTGTTGGCGAATCTGGTTGTGGTAAGTCAAGTTTAGGGAGGTGTGTCTTAGCATTGCAAGAAGTTACCTCTGGAAGTGTTTTTTACCGTGGAGTGAACCTGACTACTAAAAATTATAAAGAGTTGTTACCTCTACGACAAAAATTGCAAATGATTTTTCAAGACCCCTACTCCTCTTTGAATCCACGTATGACGATCTTCGAAATTATCACTGAAGGTTTGAGCTTGCACCAAAAAATAGAAAAGGAAAAAAAAGAAGAGTTAGCGGTTGCTATCCTAGAAAAAGTTTCCTTAAAAGAAGATATACTTTTTCGTTATCCACATGAATTTTCAGGAGGACAGAGACAGAGAATTGCTATTGCTCGGGTACTGATATTGCAACCTGAGTTTATTGTTTGTGATGAAATCGTTTCTGCACTTGATGTTTCGACCCAAGCACAAATTATAAATCTGCTTTTAGAGTATAAAAAGCAATCTAATTTATCATTACTTTTTATTTCACATGATCTTGGAGTGATTCGCTATTTATCTGACGAAATTGTAGTTATGTATCTGGGGAAGGTTGTCGAAAAGGCTTCTAAAAAACGACTGACTGAAAATCCGTTACACCCCTATACAAAAGCTCTATTTGCCTCAGCTTTTGATCTCAAAAAGAAATACAATAAGCAAGATCTGTTACAGGGAGAGATTCCTGGTGTGATTGATAAACCTAAAGGTTGTTACTTTCACACTCGATGTCCTATTTCTACAGCTATGTGCAAAGAAAAAGAACCTGAATGGAGAGAGGTGGAAAACGGGCATTATGCTGCTTGTCATTATGTGGGATGAAATTATTTCGTACGAGGGGGTTGCCACAAAATTTTAACTTAATTCTGATTCTCTTTATTCTAGTTCAGCTATTTTCTATTCTCACCCTTCTTTTGCTAATCTACCCAAATTTATATCGTAGTGTCATTGTTAGACAGCTTAATAAAAGTCTTCCTGTTAAAGTTACTTTTAGTAAGTTAGACATTGAGTATTGGCCTTATATTCATGTTTCTTTACAAGATGTTCGCCTTATTCCACATGAATACCAACTTATACCCTATATGAATTTTAATAAAGTTGAGTTCATTTTATCTTGGAAAGCATTTTTCTATGGAGATAGGTTAGTATTCAAAGAAGTGAATATTGAAAACGGAAAAGTTAAGTTGGGTAAATTTTTCCATGGTTCCAAAATGCAATCTCAAATTACTAGTAATACTTCCAAGTCGAGAAGACTTCTCTCTTCTGTCTTGCAACAAATAGAAGAGAATTTTGAAGTTGATTATTTAGAATGTAGGAATTTACTTTTAGAAACTCAGGCAAACAAGTTATTTGCTAAGGAAGATTTATTTGTAAGTATGCTGACAGCAAGTCTACATAAATTCTCTTATATACCGATTCAGTTTCAAGGAAAATATGGAAAGGCTATACTTGACATAACTGCTATTGTTAAGATGTACTTGCGCGATCTAAGTTTTTATTCTACAGAAATTCGTTCTTTTGTGAATGTGCGAAATTTATCTTTTGCCCCCTATGCTCCTTTCATTCGTAAAAATTTACCAAATATTATTTTACACTCTAGCGTAACGTCTTTTGAAGGTGAAGTTGTCAAATTAGCCAAACAATCAGTTTTTCAAAATACTATCAAAGCGAATGTTAATTATTTTAAATACCAGAATGCAGATGATTTGTCTTCCCCTATTTCAACTGTGTATGCAATATCCTGTAACGGCAAGTTTGACTTTGATTATGCTAACTTTAGCTTTTATCTGCGACAAATGAATTTAAATGCAGGAAAGTTAGGAAAAACAAATGTTTTTGGTTACCTATTTTTTGGTAATAAGGTCGTCATTAATCTAAAAGTGAAAGCACGCTACTTAGACATTGCAGAAATTATTAAATTTTCTGTTTCTTTTGCAGAAGGAAGAATTCGGCCTGTAGGCTACTTTGAAAAAGATTTTCCTAATATTTATTTGAAGATCTCTATTTCGTCTTCTTATGCAAAATATAAAAATACAAAACTTTTTCATACAGACGGTATCATTGAAATGAAGAAAAATAGTATTGATTTTGAAGTTATGAGAACTAATATTTATGGAGGACGTCTTAAGGCGATTGGCAATGTACTGGTTCACGATACTGTTAAGTTTTACTTTGATGCCAGCATAAATGATGTTGATGTTAGAAAGTTCTCACATGACTTTTTGGGAGAAACAATTATTCGTGGTAAACTGGCTTCTATCTTTCGAGTTAGAGCAAATGTTGGTGAAATGACTCTCGCTGATTCTTTGCTCGTACTGGGGACTGCTTATTTATTTGATGGTTCTTTATTCGATAAAACAAATTTTCTGTACCCAGTCGTTTCTTTGAACCAAGTTCTCAGTTTGAAAGAATCGAAAAATTTATCTTCCTTCAGGTTTCTCAAGACAAATTTCTTAGTAAAACAAAGCACAATTCATCTGAATGACATTGATATGCAGGGGAAAGATTTGACGGCTTCCTTAAAAGCAAAGGGTCATGCAAGGGTAACTTTTAAGCGTAAAGTAGAGGCTAATATAACTGTATCTGCAAGTAATGAATTTTTGGGTAGGGCTATCAAAGTTCCTATCATTTATAATTCTAAAAAATCGATACCTTACGAAATTGAACCGGTTTGGGCAGCTAGTGCAGTCGCGGGAGGTATCTTACTCGCCAATCCTGCTACTGCAATTTTAGGGACTAGTGGTGTCACTGGAGTTGTTGTGGGTGGACTAGCTGGCTCTGCGGCTTCGGGTCGAATTGGTAAGTTTTGGAAGAGCATCAAATCTTTCTTCTTTGGCAGTGGAAATACAAAAGAGGAACTTTCAGAAGGGCCTTAGGGTGCTACAAGAAGTGGAACTCTTTCTAGACGTTCTGCTTTGGTCTTATAGATAACTGAATTTTTGCAAGATAAATCAAAAGATTGCAAATAAGAGACTTGTGGTGATTTATTTTCTTGTTTGCATATATAACATATGTATTTTAGAGAAAGACCATACCGAGAACAACTACTCTGTTGCCATTCTCCTAAGGAATCAAAGTCACAAAAGTCTGCATTTTCAATTGTAGTACTATTATCTGCTAAAAAGGTTTTACACCTGGTTTCGTGGGGTATCCCTGACATACGGATAATGGAGTATTCTTGTTTGCCTTTATGTGCTATTTTCCCATTACAAACCAATGTTTTGTAAAGACCTTCTCCACAGCTCACGGGAAATAAGAAGTAGTCTCTTGCTATTGTTACAAAGTTTATTACTGTAAAAATACAAAAAATAAAACTAGAGAATGAAAGTATATAGATTCCTGGCGTTCGTTGGTGAAATCTTTTTTTGTAGAAAGGAATAGTTAACAATAACCCCACTACTAATGCGAAGGCTATTGTTAATAAAACAACACTTATTGTATCAGGCTTTCCTAAAAGACTCCTTGGGTAAAAACGAAGTGCATTGGTGCTGGTAAAAATGAAAAATGGTAGTAGTAAAAAATAGAGTTTGAAGAAAGATTTCATAACCTATCAATTACTTTTTGCTTCAAACCTTTGTCATGCAAGACTATTTTGCATTTGCATTGTTCGTACTCATTTTTTTCAGATCTACAAGATTTTACCCATATTTTGGGAGATTTGATCTTAAAATCAACTTTTTCATCGTTACCGTAGATGGATTGGGCTACATTTTGGACCATCGTATAAATGGCATTTAGTTTCGTTGCCTCAATGCATGTAGTTTCTTTCATAGCATAGCTATTTTTAGTTATAGCCCTGAATGACGCTTTCCCTTCACTTATTACTACATAGGTATTCTCATCTATCCAGCCACTTCTACTTTTGCTACGAAATGCAAATGGTGTGTTGTCTTGGATTTGTACTTTGCATTCTTCGTATTGATTGTGCAGGCTTGTGCACTTATTGTTGCCAGTTCTTTTTTGTGCATTTCCATACTTTAAAGAGATATAAGGTTTTTTGCTGTTTCCTGTTATCACTATAGAACTCTGAAAATGACCCACTTTTTTGTAGGCATTGTACCTAGCAGTCTCACAACAACTTTGCTTTTTCAATTCAGATCTTCCCGTCATGATGGCTTTGTCGGAAGCTCTTCCATGGCCAGTTGTGACTGTGGCTTGAGAGAATATTTGTGTTGTGAGTACAATCGCGAATGCTATTAGCTTTTTTTTCATTTTTGTCTCCTTTATATGACTACATATTAGAGTTGGAATTCTTCCACGATTTTCAAAGAATTCTTGGTGAAAATGCATTCGTTTTAAAATATATTTACATAAGTACTTGCAAGAATCAAAAAGAATTTATAAAAGTAGGAAGAATCAGGAGAAAATAATGCAAGAAACGAATAAAGAACTTCAGGAACTAGATAATTCCATCAAAGATCTGATTTCTACTCCATTGGGTAGGAGGGAATTTTTATTAGGAATGCCTCTTCTACTTACAGCCGTAGGTTGTTCGAGTGGTGATAAGAAGCGTTACCGCGAAGGTGATAATAGCGGACAAAAATCGCATCTGAGTGTAGAAGATGAGAAAAGGATGACTGCCCAATACCTTCCACAGATGGAGAAAGATTACCCTAAATTGAATGATTCTAGACTGCAAAGTTATGTCAATTCGATTGGGCAGAAGATCGTTAGAGCTAATAACTTACATGGGAAACCATATAAATACGATTTTACCGTCGTAGGGGTTGGATATGTAAATGCTTTCGCTCTGCCTGCAGGAACTGTTTTTGTAACTGCTCCTCTGATTGCTATGGCAGATACAGAAGCCGAGTTGGCTGGTGTTATCGGGCATGAAATTGGCCATATCAAAGCAAGGCACACTGCAGAGAGAATGTACTTAGCAAAACAAGAAGAAGGCAATGCTTTGAAATATGGAGGGATTGGTAGCTTAGTAGGTGCTGTTGCTGGTGCTGGATTGGGTACTGTTGCTTGTAAAGGAAAAAAAGGCAAGAAGTACAATGAATGTCTTGCTAAAGCTACTGCAGCAGGAGCAGTTGTTGGTGCTGCGGCTGGTTTGTTAATACAAAAATACAAATTTATGGCCAATTCGCGAGAAGATGAAATGGAAGCTGATAGAATTGGTTTCAGAACTTCCGTAAATGCTGGTTATTCAAAAGCGCATGTTGGTAAATTTTACGAAAAACTACTGCAAATGGAAAAGCGAAGTAAGGGAAAAACTAGTCCAATTGTAGAAAGTCTTTCTGATGCCATGAGTACGCATCCTCCTAGTGAAGATCGCGTAGAGCAGATGAATGAAATGGTCGGTGAATCACGCGTCAGTGGGAAAATTGTTTCTACAAGCCAATTTGATAGGATGAAGAAGATTTCTAAAGATTGGGCTAGAAGAAATCCTCCTAAAAGATCCTAACAAACAACTTCAAATCAAGCGGTTGGCGTTAATACCGCCCCGCTTCCTAGCCTTTTAAAGAATTCAGAACCTTCTTTCTGCAAATATTCATCATAGGTTCCATTAAAGTCTAAAACCTTTTCGTCATGAATTTCGATGATTCTAGTGGCTAACGAAGAAACAAACTCTCTATCATGAGAGACAAAAATTACAGTTCCTTTGTAGATAGTGAGTGCGTAGTTTAGGGCTTCGATGCTTTCTAAGTCCAAGTGATTTGTTGGTTCATCTAAAGCAATTACATTGTCTTCTTGCATGATCATTCTTGCAATCAACAAGCGTACTTTTTCCCCTCCAGACAGTACTTCAGTGCTTTTTTTTGCCATATCGCCACTAAACAACATTCTACCCAATAGGCCTCGAATAACACTGGTATCAGTATCTGCTGGTGCATATCTGTACAGCCAATCAATTAGGGTTTCAGCGTGTTCTCCAATACCTTCTCGGTGATCCTGTGGTAAGAAAGAGGATTGTACTGTTGCACCCCACTCTACTTTTCCTTCGTCTATTTCAATCTTTTGTAGTACTGATTTTAGCAAGGTTGTTTTACCGATTCCGTTGGTACCGATAATTGCAATTCTTTCTCCTTTGTTGATGCTAAGGTTAACATCACGAAAAAGGGTACGTTCGCCATATGTTTTTCGAATTCCTTTCGCAAAAATAACATCTTTGCCCAGGGGAGTTCCCACGGTGAATCGAATATAAGGCGATACTCTGGAAGAGGGCTTTATGTCGTCTATCTTGATTTTTTCAATGAGTTTTGCCCTTGCAGTTGCTTGCTTAGCTTTACTGGCATTTGCACTGAAGCGGTTGACAAATTCTTGCAATTCAGCGATTTTCTCTTTTTTGCGTTTGTTTTCAGTAGCTAGTTGTTCACGTGCCAAAGTCGAGGCTTCCATAAAATTATCATAGTTACCAGTATAAATCTTGACTTGGCTATAGTCTAAATCGGCAATATCTGTGGAGACAGAGTTGATAAAGTGTCTGTCGTGGGAAATGACTATGATAACTCCGTTGTAGTTTTTGAGAACATTTTCTAACCAGTTGATGGTTTTGATATCCAAGTGGTTTGTGGGCTCGTCTAAGAGCAAAACATCTGGTTTTTGGAAGAGTACTTGGGCGAGTAAAACCCTAAGTTTGAAACCACCTGTAATCGCAGACATTGTATTATTATGTATATCTGTAGGGATACCCAAACCTTCTAGCAATTCTCCAGCGTAACTTTCTGATTCATAGCCGCCGAGATCCGCATATTCTTCTTCTAATTCACTGACACGGATTCCTTGTTCTTCCGTCATTTCTGGGAGCGAGTAGATATGTTCTCTTTCTTGTGCAACTTTCCAGAGTTCCTGGTGTCCCATCAATACTGTATTCATTATGGTCGCATTTTCATATTCGTAATGATCTTGCTTTAAATAACCAACCTTGACGTCTTTATCTATGGATACGGAGCCTTGGTGTGGCTGCTCTATTTGAGCAAGTATCTTTAAAAAGGTAGATTTTCCCGCTCCATTGGCTCCAATTAAGCCGTAACGTCGTCCTTCCTTAAATTTCACATTGACACTTTCGAATAATGTTTTCTTTCCAAATCTGACAGTAACACCGGAACAACTGATCATATATTTCCTCTATCCTAACTATTGTTTTTAGAGAAGTAGGCATTTAGCTTCTCTTTGGCATCCTTGAGATATACAAGCGCCCAGGCCACATTTACTTTTATGTCTAAATAAGGAGCGTTTATGTTTTGTTCTCCTTTTTCTTTGAAAGCATTGAATGAGTCTGCTGGAGTATCTTTCCAGCTTCCTAGCTCATTGACTGTATTTTGGTAAAATTCTCCCAGGGTTTGGTAAGAACCAATCCCTGCATTCACTATATCTTTTGCAAATTCATTTTTCATTTGAATCACCTCACAATAGGCTATATTTGCTAAAATTTTTGATACCCTCTATTTGTCAAGTTTTTAACAAAATAGCTGCACCGATGATGGAACTTTACTCTATCCAATATCGTTGTATTGGTTCACTTTGCTACAGTATCAAGTCTTTCTTTGGAGGAATACTACCGACTCTAAATGTGGACTATGCGGATATGGATCTGTTATGAGACCTTCTTTAACCGTATATGTACTCTGCAATACTTGTAATTCTTGCAGTTGCACCTTGGGGTTGCAGGAAACATAGAAGAGGTTTTTTATGGGTAGTTTTTGCAAAATATCTAAAACTTTCGTACCAATTCCATTGCGTGGTGGGTCTATGATGGCAACTGTATTGTGGTGAATGGTTTCTAAGAACGTAGAGTTTTTTATGGAGTACAGATCGATCACTTGGTAGTTGGTTTCTTTGTGGGGGTATATTTTCTCTAATTGTTGTGTTGCTTGTTGGATCGAACTTTTGACAATATCAAAGCCTTGCAATTTGCTGAAGTGTTCCCCTAATAGTATAGAAAAGAACCCATTTCCACAGAAAATGTCTAATAGTTCTTCGGTTTTTATATCCGCTAAATGTTTTTTGAGAAATTCTAGTATAGGTAAAAATCCAGATGGATTTGGTTGGAAGAATGAGTCAAAAGGAATTTCTAATTTCTTCTCTAGTAATGTCTCTATATAGTATGGATTTCCTGAGAGGACTTCAAAATCTCCCTGAGCGGAAACTTCTGATTGAGGACGGTTGTAACAAAATATTATATTTTTTGCAGTTGTGTGCTGTAGAACTTCTGACTGCAAGGTAGCTAGAAGTTCGGTATTTTTGATTTCTTGTGAAAAGGTCAAAATTAACATTGTGTCATCTGTATAGATTGCCTTACGTAGCGTGATGTACTTTAAATAGCCAGGGCCGTGGTTTCTTTTGCGTGGTAAGTCGGGATATTGCTGCAACCAATTTCTGAGGTTTTTTAGTTCGTTATTTGCCCATTCGCTTTGAATCAGACATTTCTCTACGTTGGCAGTGACACGAAAATTGCCCGCCTGGCGGAAGCCTATGATGGGGCCCGGTTGTACGGTAAAGTCCATGCGGTTTCTATGGCCATAGATCTGTGAAGCTGCTACAGATTGCATGTTTTGCCCTGTAAGTTCTGCAAACTCTTGAATAATCCGATCTGTTTTTAGGAAAAATTGTTCTTGGTATGGTATGTGCTGTCCTGCACAACCGCCGCATTGTCCAAAGCTTTTACAAGGAGCTTGCTCTTTAGGCAAAACTTTGTCTACTTCTAAAACTTTCAAGTACTTTCGTTTGCGTTTGCCTCTTTCTTCAAAGGTTACATGATCACCGATGGAGGTATAGCGGAAGGAGTAAATTCGTTTTTGTAGCTCCCCCTCCCCTTCTAACTGTGCGTTCCATCTTTCAATGCGTACTTGTTGAGACATGTTGCTAGGAAAAATACTATCTGCTTGTGGTCAAATACAATTCTGGACATATCTTTATTATGAATTTTTCTCGTTCTCAGAGATGAAAGTTGTTATTGTATTCGTAAGTCTAAGTGTCCTTTGCAATTGCCATTCGGTTCAAAAAAAGAAAATTTCAGTTGTAAAAAAGAAACAGCAGATAGTCAAAAATGTTCCTAAGATATTTATCAGAGTCAAATTGGGTTTTGCAAAAGGGAGTGTTGCTATTCGTTCGACAGGTAAAATAGTTCTATCTGATTTCCTGAAAAAGAAGAGGATTGCTTCTTCTAATAAATTTCTATTGGTACGTTATGAGAGAAAAAAGTTTTTTGTACAATTAAAGGCACAACGTTTCGTTTATAAGGGCACTCCTTATCGGGGAAATTTGATTCTTTTTCCTAAAGGAGGGAAGCGGTTTTTGGTTGTGAATGAAGTTCCTTTAGAGGATTATCTTTTGGCAGTCGTTCCCTCTGAAATGCCGGCGAAGTGGGATTTGGAGGCTTTGCGAGTGCAGGCTGTTTGTGCGAGAACGTACGCCTTTTACAATTACCAACATCGCTTTTCTAAATTGTATGATGTAGACAGAACTGTAAAAAGCCAAGTTTATGGCGGTATTTTGCGGGAACATCCACGCTCGTCACAAGCTGTCAGAGAAACAACTTCTATGATCATCTTTCATAAGAATAAACCCATAGAATCTTATTTCCATAGCAATAGTGGAGGAATAACCATCCCTTCTGGTGAAATCTGGCCGATTAACGTTTCCTATACAAAATCAACACTTTCCTATGACTATTTTGCTTCTAATTACTATTGGAAATACTCTATTCCATT
Organism: Spirochaetota bacterium; assembly: GCA_039028475.1. Taxonomy (GTDB): domain Bacteria; phylum Spirochaetota; class Leptospiria; order Leptospirales; family Leptospiraceae; genus JBCCIA01. The sequence goes on from JBCCIA010000003.1 coordinate 44,126, forward strand.
GAACCGTTTAACGTCTCAACTGTCACGATTTGGTCTTGGAAAAATTGATGGGTTTGGTATACATACTGTGAGTGCTTATGGTAAAGTAAAAAAAATCCAACTAAAAGCAGATACTAAACAACTTACGATTCCAGTTCGTCGCTTTCGTCAGATCATTGGTTTTGATAAAATTCGCTCCTTGAATTTTGTCAGTAAGGTGCAGGATGATCATTTATACCTTTGGGGATTTGGGTATGGTCATGGAGTTGGCTTGAGCCAGTGGGGGGCGTATGCTATGGTGAAAAAAGGTTACAAAATGCGAGAGATTATCCAGCATTACTATCATGATGTTAGAGTAGGTTTAATCCGTGATAGTGACCTATAAATAATTTATAGTTGACATATTTGTCTGTATTGCTAAATAATAGACATCTTGCTATGAAATTGTAGTGAATTTGAAAATAACTATGAGAAAAATTAAAAATGAAACTACTAGCCAGGCTGTCAGCCTTACAAAGTCAAACCAAGCATTACTTTTCTAAGTATAGCATTACCCATGAATTCTTTTCTATCTCTCTAAGAGAAATACGCATACTCCCTTTTACCTATTTTTCCCAAATCCTAATTTTTCTAAGGAATAGTGCCTCATGAAACAGTATCTACTTTTTCTCCTTGTATTTTTCCCTATGAGCAAAGCGATTTTACCACTTGATAACTCTCCAGAGCAACAAGCTATAATCATGAATAGAAGAGGGGTTTCTATTGTGAAAATCAATCCTGAAAAGGCTTTAGAGTTTTTCAAGATTGCTCGTAGCTTAGACCAGAAGCCTATTCACTATATAGTCAATATAGGAGTGGCGCATTTCCGAAAAAATTAGCATAAACAAGCACTGTTCTATTTTAAAAAAGCGGTTCAAACCGAGCCGAATCATGTAGATGCTCTTTTTACTCTAGGTGCCTATTACCAATATATAAAAGAATACCGTAAAGCTATTCCGTTATATAATAAGGCTAATAAAATTTCTCCTAAGTATTGGAAGTCCTATTATAATCTTGGGTTTCTGTATGAAGTATTAGGAGATAAGCAAAAGGCAATTAGTAATTTTGAAACATTTCTCCAAGTTGCCCCTAAATATGTCCCCGAACATATAACCGATGCGAAAAAACATATCCAGGAGTTGTCCCAATGAAATTAGCTATAGCAACTTTTTACCAAACTGCTACTAGTATCCTATTCCGTTCTAAAGAATTTGCAGCCTCTTTAGTTGGCTTTTCCAAAAGAGACTTGGTGAAAAAAGCAGGATTGTTTTTGCTCCTGTCTTTTGTCTCGATAAACTTTCTGCTACTGTGTTCTAGCCTAATCTTACAGCTTCGTGGCATTCTCTATCCGGTAGAATTCTCGGAAGCCTTTCACCAGATTCCTTCTGTCCAGATGAAGGGTAGTTTGTTTGTTCCCTGGGATCTCATGTTCTACTTTCCTTTGACTTGGACTGTATATATCACTTTCTCTGCCCTGATCCACTTCCTACCCTCTTGGATTTTTTGGCGGAAAAGTTCTTCTTATTTAAAATCCTTAGTGCTGATGAGTTATGCCAGCTTGCCACTTTTCCTGGCAGGTTTATTCAATAACATCCTATTTGACATCTGGCCAGCTACGATGACGAAAGAAGCAGAGATCTTTTTTTCCCAAACGAATATGTCTGTCTTCTCTTTGATCGGCGCCTGGTTTTGGAAGCTATGGATTGTTCTTTCCCTACGCAAAACTATTTTCTTTTCGGATGGCAACAATGATTTGCCTGCTCCTCCCAAAGAAAACAAACCGATCCTAGAGCATGATCCAAGCGGAAAACTTATCTGGCCAAAACAACAGTTTGGTTTCTTTCTACGTTCGCAAGCGTCTATTGTGTTGTTTTCTTTCCTTTCTCTAACACTCGCACCTACCCTTAATTTATTTGCTCAAGATGTAAGAATGGAACATCTAAACTCTGAGCAGTACAACTCCGAAGCCTTTCGGCATACTTTTAACAAGGCAGACGACCTCTACTCGACGGAAAGTTGGGATGAGGATGTACAAGAGGCATTTCGCAAGCGGCAAATCACTTGGGAAAGGGCAATTGGGATGCAGATGGAACGGCAGATAGAAGGAGTGAAAAACTCTGACCGTATCCATATGACGTCTGTTTACCAGGACTACCTACGTAGGGCTTTAGAAACCCAAAAGGATGAGTTGTACCAAACAAACCGGTTTTTGTCCGACGTGGATATAAACTCGGAGCGTAATCTGTTCGTGGACAAATTGAGCCAAGGTATATTTGCACTGCAAAAAGAAACTAGCGAATATGAAATAGATCCTGTAGAAGAACAAGTTGTAGAGATAGTCGAAGAGCCTGAGCCGGACAAGCTA
>JBCCIA010000004.1:0-45902 GCA_039028475.1 Spirochaetota bacterium
CCTAGCTAGCTTTATAAGAGACATAAACTTGCGCATAGCTGATATTAAGCCCAGGTTTTTCTAGTAAATTTTAGATTTTACTTAAACGAACGCTTAAATATTCAGCAAAAGTGTTAAGATTGTGAACATTAGGAGCTAACTCGTAGCTTACCAGCGATACATACACTTATGAGGATAAAAATGCAGGCAAGGTATCCTACATAGTTATAATTTTGCAAACTGCCTGAGGTGGTTTTATGAATGATAAGACCAGAAATTGTAGAAGCCATTCCTGAGGCTAATTGCTGCATAGAGGAGTTGATACTCATAAAGCTACCTCGGTTTTTGCTACTGACGCTGGAAGTTATCATAGCCATTGCGGGGATCATCCTCCCAGAGACAAGTATAAAGAACAGGGTGGAAATGCACAGGATGTATAGGAGGGGTATTTTGGATAAATGAGTGATAGCGATTATGGGAATTATAGAGAAACTGGCAACGGTTCGGAACGTAGTAGCCTTTCCATAGGTGTCGCTAAGTCTTCCGATGATCCTTGCGGTGACAAGTGTGCTTCCACCACCTATGAGATATACATAGGAGAGGGCTTTTTCTGCCATTCCCGTATTGAATACCATATATGTTGCGATATACGGTATCACAGAGAAGCTTGAGAAAGTGATACACATAATAAAAGCAAAGGCTACGATATGGTTGCGATTGTTAAATATAGCAAATAGAGAGGCAAGTGGAGATAGCTTGTTGTTTTCCCCTTGTTCGAGGTGTTTGGTGGAATTTGGCAGAAGAAAAAGTGATACGAATCCGAATATACTTCCCAAAACGAACAAACTATAGAAGGGAACACGCCAGTTGTATTTTGTCGAAAGGATTAGCCCAAGTGGAACTCCTGCGACCGATGCGACGGAAAATGCTGACATAACTACTCCGGAAGCTTTTCCGCGCCTTTCATAGGGGATTTTATCACCAATATAGGCGAATGTACAAGAATTGACTATACCGGCAAAGGCTCCTGCTAGAATGCGTGCCAGCAATAAGAAAGTGTAGGATTCGGAGAAGCCACATAAAAGTGTCCCTATGAGAAAGCCGGCATAGGCAAAGTTTAAAAAATGCTTTCTATCGAATTTATCAATTAGGATGGCAGATAGAAAACCGCTGGCTCCTGCACTAAAAGTATACGATGAGACTATCCAGCCAAACTCACTGGGGCCAATGGAAAATACCCGCATCAACTGTGGCCCTAAGGGCATGATGATGACAAAGTCTAGGATATGCGAAAATTGTATACAGGCCAGTATAGCGAGTAAGAGCTTTTCTTGCGATACCTTGCTGGCAAACTTCAAAAAAGGATGTCCTCATCCTCTGCGCTTGCTACTTTTTTTTTCGTTTTGCTCTTGGCTGGTGTAGTTTCTATTTTAGCATTTGCTTTGACTATTTTTCCCGATGGATTGGCAGACAAATACTCAATCTTGCCCTCTGCTTCTTCTAGTCTCTCTGCACAGGTTTGTTTGAGTAGCATGCCCCTCTCATAGGCTTTGATAGAATCTTCCAGGCTCATCTGCCCACGCTCTAATTTTTCAGCGATATCTTCTAACTCTTGTAAGGCTTCCTCGAAGCTAATTTTTTGTGAATCCTTTCTAGCCATTGGTTTTCCTCTTAACTGTGTTTTTCATCGGTTTTGGCAACTGTTACTTGCAACTTACCGTTTGCTAAAATCACTTCTAAGTCCTGCCCTGTTTCGACTTCTTGGTATGAGTGCACGACTTTCTTTTCTGCGGTTCGAACGACTGAATATCCTCTCTTTAGGGTGGATAAGGGGGAGAAATTGTCAATTCGACCAGCGAGTACCTGGTACCGGTTGTCCTTCTTACTTAGAACACTCTTGATATGGTATTGTAAGTTTTCAAATTTTTGGATTTTATTTTTTTCTCTGGCCAAAAAGTTTTTGCCTAAAAGTGCCAAAGTATTCACCAGAGAATCTAACTTCTGCGCTCTATCTTGGAATAAGAGTTGTGGTTCTGTATATACACGTTTATTCGTAATCCAATCAAACCTATCGCGGCTGGCCTTATGTTTATTGCGCAATGATAGTTTCAAGCTGTTTTGCAACTCCTCTAAGTAGTGTTCGGTTTCGTAGAGGTCATGCACGGCGCGTTCTGCTGCTGCTGTGGGTGTAGGGCAGTATTCATCTGCGGCTAGGTCTGACAATGGCGAATCGATCTGGTGTCCTACGGCTGATATAATGGGTACACGCGAATTGTAAAAAGCCAATACAACCGACTCATCGTTGAAGGCTAGTAGGTCTTCAAAGCTACCTCCACCACGCCCGGCTATGATTGTATCCACTTGCCACTCTGGTTTGTTGAGTTCACGGATTGCATTTACAATCGAAGCTGCGGATTTATCACCCTGGACAACACAAGGGGCAATGAGAATGTTGATACCTGGGTTTCTTGTTTTGGCAATGCGTAGCATATCCTCTACTGCTGCACCGGTAAGGGACGTTGCGATTCCTAAGGTTTTGGGAAAGCGTGGGATAGGTTGTTTGTAGGCAGGGTCAAAGATTCCTTTCTCGTGTAGTTCTCGTTTGAGTTTTTCGATTTGGTAGAGTAGGTCTCCTTGCCCAAGTTCTTCGATCCGGTTGATATTGATACTATAACTGCCACCGGCCTCGTACAGATTGATACTCCCAAAAACTTGGATCTCCATACCATCTTTGAGTGGTTTGCCGCGGTAGTTGCGGTTGCTGTGGGAAAAGAAGGTACACCTGATTAGGCTAGAGGCATCTTTTAACGAGAAGTAGATGTGTTTCGAACCTGAAACGGAAAAGTTGGAAATTTCGCCCCTGAGCCAGATATTGTGTAGACCAGGTGTTTCTGAGAGTAATTGCTTGATATTGCGATTGATTTCACTTACTGAGTAGATTTTTTTCTGTGTGGGTTGCAGAGCTTTCTTCCTTATTGCCGTTTTTGATAAGTTCCCAGATATTCATATTGGGGTGGCTGAGACGGTAGCTCAACCAAAAATCCCAGAGGATCACAATGAGTGTTACAGCGATAGGTCCAATGATGAGACCCAATATGCCAAATTCGCGGATGCCTCCCAGTAAAGCCAAAAACAAGAGAAAGGGATGAATTTTCAGCTTCTTGTCCAAAATTGCTGGTTTTAAAAAATTTTCAAAGCCGAGGTAAAAGGCGAAGGCAAAGCTCATAAAAATAATTGCTGTTACCCAGTTGCCTTCGATAAGACCGATATAGAGACCCGCTGGCAACCAAACCACCATTGTCCCAATGACAGGGATCATCGAAAAGAAAGCTGCAATGCTACCATAAAGTATGGGTGAGGGAATTCCTACAAAAAGTAGTAAGACAGCCAGAGCAGAACCTTGCAGCAGTGATATGAACAGGTTGCCCTTGATGATTGTCTTCATCGCATCAGAGACCCGCATACCGATTTTTTCCCGCAACTCTTCCGAGAGAGGTAGGCTTATTAGCAGAAAGTGTTCGAGCTTTTGTCCATCCTTGTAGAAAAAGAACAGTAGCAAAGTGCCAAAGAGAAAATTTGCTAAAATGCCAACGGGAAAGCGCAAACCACCTAGGATGAGCGTTGCCGCGTTGCTAAAGATTCCGTATAAGCTGTCCACATTGAGAACATCTCCATACGAACCAACGATGTCACGGTAGATATTGGGAATTTCTACCCAGAAAAATTCGTTGTCGGTGACAAAGTCCATAAAAATGGGAAAGTCCATGATTTTGGTAAGAATCTTATCTTCGCTGAGATTGATCTTTATGATAAATAGTAAGGATAGAACTTCGCTTACCAAAGTACGTGTAATGAAAAACAGTGGTAATCCTACAATGGTAATCACCAAGATGATCATGACCCAAGGCGATAAGGCGGCAAATTTTTCTGGGAAACGCTTTTTGAAGCGCAGGTAGTAGTCGCGAGAGGCGATGTAGAAGAGTAAGCTGATAAACGAAGTCCAGAAGAATGTGCGGTAGACTAGGAAGACAAAAATACCTGTAGCTATAAATAGGCCAAAGATTATAAAAGGCAGTAAATATTCATTGTGGGTGATTTTTTCTTGCATAGTCTGTCAATACAAGATGTTGCGGTAGAACAGTTTGACGCGTGTGTACTGCTTTTTTTCCTGCATTTTGATAGTGATGAGTTTTTTGGTTCTGGTTTCTAAAAGTAAGGTGGTTTCCTTCTCTTTTTCCTCTTTTTGTAGGATGCGCAAATCTTGTACTTCTAAAAATGTTTTGTAGTAGAGGTTTAGGTATTCATTGTTTAGGGTAGTAAGATAGATGACTGACACTTCACTAGGGGTAAAGTAACGACCTGTGTACTCCGTTGCATGTGTCGCCAGGGAGTTCGGTGGTACAAAACCAGAGGCAAACACGCGTGGAATTTCTTTGGGGTAGTGGTAGATGGTAAGTGCAGAAAAGCGGTACATCTGCTGTTCTTGTGCTTTGGGCAGCTCTTTTCCGGGGATTTTGGGAATGGGTAGGGGTGCTTTGTTCATTTCGCTGCTAAGTGCAAAGCTAAGGCCAAAACAGAAACTGAGGAAAAAAAATACTTTGATCTTCATAGAATTACTAGGTAAAAGAATATTAGGAAAACTGCCTTAGTTCTAGCAAGTAGTTTTTCAAGATCAGCAGATTGGCTGCTAAGAGTTATAAAAAAAGAAGGTACAGCACATGCAAGAATACATACAAATGCTATTGGATTGGTTGGCGGTACAGGATACTAGCATCATCTACCTATTTTTGTGTTTCTCCAATTTCTTAGAAAACCTATTCCCACCCTGGCCGGGGGATGTGGTAACTGCGTTTAGTGGATTTTTGCTAGCCCGTTTGCCTGGTTTGCAGGTCTGGCAATTGGTGCTAGCGACCTATATGGGAAATTTACTTGGTGGTTTTACCACTTTCTATCTCGGTGAGCGTTTGCTAAACTTTATCCGAAGGCACAATTTACCCTTTAAAAAGTCCTTTTTCTCGGAAGAAGCTCTCGAAAAGACCATCCAATGGTTCGACAAATACGCGGTTCCAGTTGTCTTATTTTCGCGTTTTTATGCGGGAATCCGCTTTTTTGTCTCTATAGTTGCGGGAATTAGCAAAATGAGCCCACTGAGCTTTGGCTTGTACTTCTCCATTGGCGTTTCTCTCTGGTGTGGAGCCTTAATTTATGGTGGCTACTATTTAGGACAGAACTGGTCGTATGTTGTCCAGGCGGTGCAGATCTACAATCGTTTCATTATTGTTCTTTTGCTGCTCATCGCAGGTACTCTTTTCTATCTACGCCTGCGCAACCGTAAGGAAAACGAATAGTAAAAAATTTCTTGACTATTGTAGGAAAAATTAAAATAAAAATTGACATTCTCAGAAAGAGTAGAATATATTTAAGGAAATCAAATAAATAGGGGATTTGCAATCATATGGAATGGGAAAGAGTACTCAGAGATGCTGTAAAAGATCACTCAATTAAGGAATTGTACCTAACTAGGATTCCTTCTCTGAAAACTTGTGAGGATTGGCGGAAGGTGAAAGAACTCGGCCTGGTCGATCATAAAACCAAATACGCACACTACAAGGGGGGCTTGGTAAAATATGGTGAAAAAATCTTCTATGTAACGGAAGAGCGTATCGAAGCCATTGCACCGTATCGCACTTGGAACTTCAAAAAGAAAATCAAAGTCACCGATACACAAACCTAACCCAGACTATCTCACCAGTTTAATAATTAGATTTAGTTTTTCCGAAGTTAAAATCACATCTTGGATCTTTGCCTTATCAATTAGAATGGCAGTAGGGCTAATTTCCTCGATGATGATTTTCTTGCCTTTGATTTGACCAATCAACAACTCCATCACATTCGAATCGCTTGTTTGCAGTAGGACGCAGTCTTCTTTAACCTCTACAACGGGTAGGTTGCTGCTCCAATCTTCAATGAGGAATAGTAGGTTTTGTGCTAGGTCTACCTTACTAGATTCTTTCAAGAAGTTGATGAAAATCTGTGCATTGTAGCCCAGCAAAATACCTTGTTGGAATGAGTCCTTGTTCAGTTGGAAGGTATAGACCCTGTCGTAGTCCTTGAGTTCTGTAAATGCCTTGAGAATGTGAATACCATAAATCGAGCATTTTTCTGGAAATGCGATGATAGAGAAGTCCGGGTTGATGGTAATGCCACCCTTTTCTGTGATGTTGGAAAGCTCCGAAACTTGGTAGTAGTGCTTGCCTAGGGTAGATAGACTCAGATTGCGGTTTGGATATTCGACGTCGATCAAACCAAACAGGTGCAAATAGAATACCGCACTAATAATCTCCCTGCGCAAATCCAAGAGATCCTGCTCGAAATCTTTGATTTTGAAACCTGGAGACAGGATGAGTTGGTCACGTATGACATTGGCAAAAATCACCGTCAGATTGACTGATTCTTGGTTTAGAATGATCCGTACGCATTTGGAAAGGATCGGTTTGTCGTAGAAAGGTACCTCAATCGCCGAAAAGACTTCAGGATAGTTGAGACGCTTGGTACGGAATTCATTCACCTCGTGCACGACTAGGTTCATAATTTCAAAAATATCTTTCTTTTGGAACTCTTCAATATCCCCGGTAAGGATTATATTCTCCCCTTTGATGTCGACAAGGTTCAACAAACGCAGGACTGGTAGTAGAAGTTCGATTTGGTATACTTGTCCTTTTTCGGGAAAGATTTCGATGTCAGGTTGTAGTAGTTCCTGTTCGGTACGTTTGTTGTCAGCCTGCTTGATCTTACCTGATTTCGCCAGAGTAAGGCCTTTGCGAGAAATATAGGAGATCATTTTTTTGATATTTAAGAAAAAGTCCAATTCGTTGGTGTTGATCTTCTCCTGCTTTTGCCGTGTGCCTTTTTTGGCAGAAGGGATGAGAGGATTCTTTTGGAAGTATTCAAAGATCTCTTTGGGAAGTGTAATGACGCGGATGAATTTCTCATCTATGTAGTAGATGTCAAAGATAAGGTATTTCTGCAAGAGAGTAGGGATGACAACTTCGTATTTACCCCGGTTTATATTGATATGATTGCGTAAAACCTCTGCCTCAATCACTCCACCGTGCATAAAGATATAGATGACAACTTCTTTCTCCATTTCTGACAACTTGCCAAGGGAGTCTTCGATGCCTTGTTGGGAAGTAATCGTTTTGAGAAAATCGTCTGTTTTTTTGGGTTTTTGTTTGCTCAGCTTGAGCCAAACCGGCGAAATTTCGCCAACGGGCAGCTTGGCGTATTCTTTGGCAAGAGAATGCTTAAACTTTTCTCCTTTGGTATTGTGGTCCAACTGAACGATTTTTGCAATCTCTTCGTAGGCATGGTACTTGTCTAGATTGTTGGTAAGCCTTTCGCGGTTCTTGCGTTGGTAGACCAAAAAATACTTTCTTAGCACATTCAATTCCATCTCTACATTGATGGCTTGCAGGGCAACTTTGCGGACAATTTCTCCAAGAGTTTGTACATTTTTGTTTTTTAGTATCAAAGAAAAGATATTTACTTGGATGGGTGTTAACTTTTCCAAAATACCCTTGAGATAGAACTCATCTTGGAAGCAATCTGCCAAATAGCGGATCATTGTTTTTTTATCTTTACCGCTGTATTTGGAAATATTCCAGATATTTGCTAGTTTTTTGAGCTCGTTCATATCGAGCTTGGATAATTCTTGGATTAAAATGCTTTCTTGTTTCTGCGTCATATGTATTTATAAATGGGAAAAAAGGATTCTCTGGAGATCGTAAACTGTCTAACAAAAGCTATGAGACATATGGATTTGTAAACAAAAATAAAATTCTAACGATCATTTTATTGTCACCTAAAGCACTCTCAAATTTATGTATAAAGATATGAATTTGTTCTTTGATCCAATACGTTCAGGGCTGAACGGTTTCTTACGAGTTGTTCAATCCGGTATGGTTTTTTCCATGCAATTGGTGAATATCGCAGTTGACCTATCCAATGGAAAAGATGATCTACAAATACCAGTTCGCTTACGCCAAGCCTTCGAAGATCTAGGAGCTACCTATATAAAGTTAGGACAGTTTGTTGCCTCAGCTCCCTCCCTGTTTCCAAAACCATTTGTCGAAGAAATGCAGAAATGTTTGGATTCGGTTCGTCCTATCCCTTTCTGGGAGGTCCGCCAAACTATTGAAGCGGAGTTAGGAGGTAAGCTATCGACTTTTTTCTGCGAGTTTGATCAGACACCTCTGGCTTCGGCGTCGATTGCACAAGTTCATGCCGCTACCACCCGTGATGGCTTGGATGTTGTTGTCAAAGTACAGCGCCCTGACATAGCTGATGTACTCAAGGCTGATATGAACCTGATCTACCTAGTAGCCTTAATTTTAAGTAAAATTTCCCCTTCCTTGACAACCTCTGGCATTTTAGACATCATCCAAGATTTCTATACCTCTATTCTCATGGAAACAGACTTCCACAAAGAAGCAGAGAATATAGAGTTGTTTGATAAACATTTGCTCATGACGAAAGAAGAAAGGGCCAAAGTTCCCAGGGTGTACCACCACCTCTCCACCAAAAAGATTTTGACTATGGAACGTCTTTATGGTGTACCCTTGACGGATATCGAATCGATCCGCAAATATAGCAAGAATCCAAGCGAGACTTTAATCAATGCATTGAATATTTGGTTTACCTCTCTTGGAACAACGGGAGTTTTTCATGCCGATGTGCACGCGGGAAATTTGATGGTATTAGATGATGGACGTATCGGTTTTATCGACTTTGGCATCGTAGGTCGTATTTCCAAAGAGGTTTGGCTAGGGCTTATGAGTTTCATGGAAGGAATTGAATCGAACAATGCTGAGTTGATGGCCAAAGGTCTTATCGCAATGGACTCTACTGCTGCTGGTGTCAACAAAGATGCTTTTGCACGTGATTTGCGGAAGGTCTTTGATGGACTGAATGATATAGCTCTTTCTGTGCAATCAGGAGATATGGCAACCCTGGATGAAGAGAAGCTCAACCGCATTATGTTTGATATTGCCGATATAAGTAAGAAGAATGGTTTGAAAATACCACGCGAGTTTGGTCTTCTCATTAAACAGCTCTTGTACTTTGACCGTTATGTCAAGGCTCTCGCTCCAGATATGGACTTGCTCCGTGACCAAAAAATGTACATCTCTTAGTTAGAAAAACCTATGTTAGCAGAAATTCTTGCCTTGCCTCGCTATGGCAGTGGCATTGGTTTGGCAAGGATGCATTGGATGTTCCAGCAATTGGGGCAACAGGTACGTCTGTCTTACCCACACGCTATCAAAGTTACCGGATCGAATGGCAAAGGAAGTACGGCTGCTTTTCTCAGCTCCATACTACAAGCCTATGGTTTGCAGATAGGTTTGTATACCTCTCCACACCTACAAACGGTCCACGAACGCATTCGTTACAACGGCAGGAACATAGAATCAGAAGAAATGCAGCAATCGCTCACTTGGTTTCTACAGAAACAACAAGAGTATTTGGGTATCTATCCTGACGAATATTTTAGTTTTTTTGAAGCATTCACGGCAGCTGCCTTTCATTACTATGCAGTAAAAAAGCCTAGGCTTGTAGTTTGGGAAGCGGGAATGGGGGGACGTTATGACCCTACACGTATTGTACCAACTCGCATCGTTGTTTTAACGTCAGTCGATTTAGAACACACCGTTGTTCTGGGTAAGACAGAAGAGCAGATTGCGTATGATAAGATAGATCTATGTCCAGAAGGCGGTGTACTACTTCTAGGAAACCTTACTCCCCATCTGAATAACCGTGTATTGGCGTACTGCCAATTGAAAAACTTGCAAGTCTTGCCATTGGCAGTCTCTTACCAAGCCAAAGACCGAAAATACCAGGATGGGAAAATGCATTGGCAGGTGCAACTTACAAATACGCCAAGTTTTGCTGTTGAGACTCGACTACTGGGTGACTTTCAAATTGAGAACGCAGGTTTGGCTATATGCGCTGCCCAGCTGTATTTGCAGGAGCAAAGGATATATTCTCAGAAGCCATTTGTGGCAGCGGTGCAACAGGGGCTGGCAAATGCAAAACACACCGGTCGCTTGCAGCAAATCCACACAAAGCCAAATATCTATTGGGATGCAGCACATACCCCTAAAGCAAGTCAGGCTCTCTTTGTGAGTATGCAGAAGCTTCTGAATGGTAAAAAAGTGGTCCTTATCTACGCCCTTGCCAAAGATAAGGATTTACCAGCCACACTTGCTCCGCTCTTGCCATTGTGCAGCACGCTGCTTACAACAGATTTTGGCCAAGGTTTTTATACTCCTAAACAACTTAGGCAAATTTGCCAGAGTATCGTTGCAAAGGTAAGAGTCCTTGTTAAGGAAAATATAGACTCTACTCTTACTCATGCACTTACACTTGCCAAAAACGAAGATTGTAGCATATTGTTAGCTGGAAGCGTTTATTTATTACAACGAGCACAGCCTATTGTATCCAAGCTAGTATCCGAGAAAGTAGGTGAAGCATTTGCATAGGCTAGAAACTTGGCCAGAATGCAGTACGTCTTCCTCTTCTTTTTTTTCTTTACTGGTTTAGGTGCCAACCTCGCCAACTTATCACCCTATGTACTATCACATTTTCCTGATACCGCGAAACTCGTTTTTTTAGCTTTGCAGATTTCTATGCCTTTGGGAAACCTATTTGCTGGTTGGATTTCTGACAAAACAGCAAATATCCGTATATTTTCTAATCTAGGACTTGGACTACTGGTACCCGTACAGTTTTTTTTATACCGCTTTCCCGAAAGTGCCTATTACAGTGCCTTCTTCTCCTTTGCCATAGGGTTTTTGCTCACAGCGAATATGCAATGGATTAGCATTGCTTTGTTGGAAGACAAAGGAGAAAACCGTTTCAGCCGTATCCGCTCCGCAGGAACCGTAGGTTTTATGTGTATCCAATTGTTTCTCTATTTGCTTGCCGATACCAAGTGGGGTGCCGTTCCAGGTACAGATATAGGAAAAAATTTTGGCGCCTTTTTATACCTACCCGCGTTCTTCCTGTCCTTTTCCCTACCCAAACAGCGCAAGTCAAAACAAACCTTTCACTTTAAAGATGCCTTACAGTTTATCCAGCAAAAGTTTTTTCTCGTTTTTTTCCTCGTTTCCTTTTGCTACTACTTCTCCTACCAGTTGATAGACAATTACCTGGGAAAGTACATCCAGATCAGTATAGGGTTACAAGCGGTATTCTTTTCTTGGTTTGTTGCTGTAATTCTGGAAATTCCTTATCTGTTTTACTTACCCAAGATCGTCGAAAAATGGGGAAACTTTGCAATACTGTACCTATCGCTTATCTCTGCGGCTATTCGATTTTCACTATTGGCCTATACCGTATACTATTTTTCAGAGGGTTTGCTTTGGCTAAGCCAAACGCTACATTCCTTTGTCTACGTTGGTTTTTATATGGGGGCTATCTATTGTTTCCGCCAAAAAGTTCCTCATCATCTCTATGGTTCCGTGTTTGGTTTACACAGTATCTTTGCACAATCCTTTGGTTTTGCTATGGGGAATTTAGTCATGGGCACTCTATTGGCGAAACCGTGGAATCAGAATTTGTTCCACCAATGGGGTATTTTACCGTATCGCGTGCAGGGAGAAAAATTTTTTCTCCTCTTTGTTTTCGCCGCGAGTATTTGTATTTTGTTGTTACCCACAATTGCCTATCTCAAACGTATTTGGCACAACAACAGCAGTCAGAGTGAAAACATATAACAGCGCATGTCCATCCCGCCGTGGGTGAAGTGGAAGGTTTGACTTTGCTGCGCTTGCAACTCCTTATGGAAGGCCTGCGAGGAGGATGCATTGGGGCAGTAGACAAAGCCACAAGTTTTTTCAAAGTTGCACGCATGCTCACGGATTTTTTTGGCAATTTTTTGGTAGTAGTTTGGGATAGAGCTTGTTGTTTGCATGCGTTTGCCATAGGGAGGGTTGAGAAAAATAAATAAGCAGTTGTTTTTAGGTTTGCTGGTCGGTAGGGAAGCGAGGTGAAAGAAATCTCCTTGTTGTACCTGTAAGCGTTTTTCGTTGCGGAAATGTTTGTACCATTGCTTTAACTTGGGGTGTTGTACTTGTTCTTGTAAGTAGGTAAATGTTTCCTTTTGCTTTTCTAAACAAAAAACTTGCGTAGTCTCATCTTTTATGAGCTTCTCTTGCCAGACACTATCTGCCTTTTGTTGCAAGTAGGTAAAATGTTGTTCGCGGAAAAATAGACTGTCTTGCAAACTGTAGTGTTCTCGTAATATACCAGGATACAGATCGTACTTGAGAAAGAAAAACTCAAATAAAAAGGTACCTGTTCCGGCGAAGGGAATATAAACGTAAGGTTGTAGAGAGAACAGGGTCTCACCGATAAAGTTTTTAAATTGCAACAATGTGGCAGCGGCAATGTCTTCTCGTATAGGAGCACTTTTCGCCAAACTACCTCGGAAACCACGTTTGTACAGCCAATCTCCGGCAAGACTGAGCGCAAGGTGAGAGCGCTTTGGATAGGACTCACAGTAGAGTTTAAAATCTGCCTCCTCCGCTGTAGTAAGTCTAAAATAAGTCTGTATACTATCTTTGAGTTGTTTGCCAATGAACCCATTTCTGCTTTTGAATATACATTGGAACTGGCTTGGTTCAGGAAAGTAAAGCTCTGGAGCGAACGCATCGAGTTGTTTTTGCCATTGTGAGTAGGAAGAACTCGCTATTTCTACTAAGACCAAACGTAGATCTGTCAGTATTCTGCTGCGAAATAGTAGTTCTACAAGTTGGAAATAGTGGATGCCTTGGATATGGATCTTATCTTTATGAACTTTGAGTTTGGCAGAGAACTTTGTTGGCATCAAAGGGTTAGCAAGGATTTCTTGTACTTCTTGCAAAGCGATTTGCGAAAACCCTGCTGGAAAATGAGCAAATGCGGCAAAGGGGCGAGCGAGCATTTTTTTTTGTTTTCTCATTTGGGCTTCTTCTCTAGCATTGTACCAGTCCCATAGAACAAGTCAGGTAATTTAACGAAAGTCTTTTGTAAACCATATGAAGTCAACCAAAGAACAATACTTACTATTTCCTCCCGACCCAGAACAGGTCATAGCCCGAGAAATGCAGAGGTTCGCGATCCACTATTCGGGGCGAAGCAAGTTAGAAAAGTTACTATCTGGTGAAGAGAATCCTAACAGTTTGTACTGTTGTCATGGTGGCTGCGATCCCTGTAACCAGAGCATCTTGGAGTGTTTTGCCGCTATCCAACAGGGACTGGCCCAGACAACGGAAAGGCTGTAATATGCAAGAAAACCTATTTACCTCCAGCCATTCCCCTCTGGCATCGATTTTACGCCCGCAGAACCTAGAAGAGGTCGTTGGCCAAGAAAACCTGAAACAAGCCTTGCAGAAGATGTCGCAACCGATGTCGCTCATCCTCTATGGGCCGCCTGGTTGTGGCAAAACTACCATTGCACGTATTCTCTCCCAACGTTGGAAGTTCCCCTTTAGAGCTTTGAGTGCTATTTCTGCCGGGGTCAAAGAAGTCAAAAAGGTCATCGAAGAAGCCAAAGTCTATGGCAAAGTGATCCTTTTTTTGGACGAAATCCACCGCTTTTCTGCTTCGCAACAGGACAGCCTCTTAGACGCCGTAGAACGAGGTGTCATCGCTTTGGTGGGGGCGACTACCGAAAATCCAGGCTTCCGTATCAACCGCGCCTTGCTGTCCCGTCTGCATGTACACAAATTGCAAGCTCTGTCGAAAGAAGATCTAGGTGAAATCTTACAGCGCGGTTTGCGGCACTATGCGGGAGACTTGCAACTGTCAGAGTCACTGCAGGAGTTTGTCTTACATGCCTCTGGGGGAGATGCACGGCGTTTGCTAGGAATTGTCGAGGCGGTGTATTTGCTTGCTGGCAAAAATCCTCTAGAAGATGAAGTAATCCGCCAGCACATCGATAGCTTTGTTATGGATTACGACAAGAGCGGTGAGAACCACTACGATTTTATCTCGGCCTTTATCAAGTCCATCCGTGGCAGTGACCCCGATGCAGCCATGTACTATCTAGCTTGTATGCTGGAAGGTGGCGAGGACCCCCTGTTCATTGCCCGCCGTTTGGTGATTTTGGCTAGTGAAGATGTGGGCAATGCATCCGTACACGCTCTGCCCTTGGCCAATGCAATGATGGCCTCGGTCGAAAAAATTGGCATGCCAGAGTCGAGTATTCTTTTGGCGCATGTAACTAGCTTCCTGGCATCCTGTCCCAAATCCAATGCGTCTTATATGGCTATCAAAAAGGCACGTTCCTATGTCAAAGAGCATGGCCCGAATGTGAGGATTCCCGACCATCTCCGCAACGCACCGACCTGGGTGCATAGAAAAGAGGGAGCTGGGCAGGGGTACAAGTACCCGCATGAGTATCCTAACCATTTCCTGCAACAATTCTACTTTCCAGAGGATCTCGTAGAAAACCCACCGCAGTTTTACTTTCCTAGCACAAATGGGCAGGAAAAAACCATCCGTGAACGTTTGCAATACCTTTGGCAGGAGAATCCGTTTAAAAACTACGAGTCCTAATAAAATCGAAATAAAAACCTTTTCCTATTTTGTTCTTTTGCTATTCTTGCCTGCATGGAGTTTTCGCCTTTTTTGCTTATTGTCGTACCGATTGGGATCGTCTTGCTGATTTCTTATTTTACTGACCAAAGGCGTATGCAAAAATTCAAAGATTTAGCAGAAAGTTTGTCCTTAGAATTGATCGTAGACAATGGGATACCTATTTTGCGCCTATGGACGGATTATCGTGTGGAAGGGATGCTGCAAGGTTTTAGGGTAGAGTGTTATGGTGAAACCCGTGGTAGTGGCAAGAGCAAGTCCTATTATATCATCCACCGCTGTTATATCCCTGCAGGAACTCTGCCAAAAGGCTTCCATCTCTACCGACAAGGATTTTGGGCAACATTGAATGTGAAGTTTTTAGGGGGACAGGACATCCAGGTCGGAACGAAGGAGTTTGACGATAAGTTTATCATACGTGGCGAATCCGAGAGGGAGGTGAAACAGTTTCTGCACCCTGCAAACCAAGAAAAAATTTCCCAATTGTTTACAAGCTACTCCGAAATGCAGGTATTTGCCGCAAACATTTGTTACGAAACTACAGAGTTTGCCCATAGTAGTGAGGATTCTCGTAATATCTTATTGGAGATGGCGGGTTTTGTGTATTCTCTGCAAACGCACCCTTCCTCGGAAGACCCTTTCGCTTCGCAAGACCGCTGGTAAAAAAATAGCTATAGTGGTAGGAGGTTGTACAGTTTGGCGAGTTTGTAGAGCAGACGTACACCACTGAGAAATAGCGCCAATTTCAAGAGTTTCATAAAAAATTCATGCGAGACTTTTTGCAGTAGGGTTGTACCTATCTTTGTACCCACAACCACTGCTAAACCCATTAGGATGATTTCTCTGGTATAGTTTTGGTAGGCAAACGCTAACGATAGAAAGATAGGGATTTTGCTCAAGTGGATAGCGATTTGGCAGGCAGCTTTGGTGGCGACGATCTCTTCTTTTTGAAAATCATCTCGGGTAAAGAAAGGTGCTAGGATAGGACCGGTAGCTCCGACAAGTGAGCCTAAGAAAGCTGTGGTTACACCCAAGAGAAAGAAGCCTATTTTGCCCAGATGGATTTCTGGCATTTTTTTAGGTTTCAGGGCTACATAGAAAAGGATAGCAGCTATGAAGGCCAATACCCATTGCGGACGTTTGAGGTAGAGTAAGAAGGAGTATGCGGCAAGGCCACCTAGTGGAACACCAAGGAGAAACGTGCAAAAGATATCCTTACGTATGTATTTGCGTAAGAGCAGACTGCGGCTTGCATTGCTGGTCAATTGTACCATGCCATGTAGCGGAACTAAAACTTCTGTTGGGTAGAAAAAGGTCATGATGGCTAGTAGGGTAACTCCCCCGCCCATGCCCAAAAAGCCAGAGAGAATGGAAGAACCAAGCGCAGCTAAGAAGAGGATCAATAGGACTATCATATCTGCTTGTCACCGAGGTAAGAAATTTTAACAACCGAGAGGTCGTCTACCAGCTCATAAGATCCGTGCAAGGATTTGTGAATCTCTTCCATAGCACCGTTTGTTGTTTCGACAATGCTGAGAAATCTATCTGGATTAGGGGGAAGCATCGCGTTGTTTTTTTGTAAATCGTCCTTCCCATCCGAACCAAGAAAAATACAATCTCCTTTTTTGAGATGTAGAGGAGAGATCTTTTGCAATTTCTCTTGAAAGGGAGAGCCAAATTTGTACATTCTATTCTGCTCTTTCAGAAAGGAAGCTATTTTATCTCTATAGAGACAAATATCTGGATGTTCCAAATTTATATAATAGAGTTTTCCCTCTTGTAGATCAAGTAAACCGATAATTGCGGAAGCCAACATATAGCCGTCAAATATCTGGAAAATCTTTTCGATTTCGGCTATACAGTCCCGTAACCAATCCTCTGGGAGTATCTGTCTATCTTTGGTGTGGTTGATAAAAGAATTGAATTGTATACTTAGTACCAAAGCTCCCGCTGAACCTAAGATAGATTTTCCCATTGCATCGCCATTGACAAAGACGAGGTACTCTTTTTGGTTCAAGCGAATGGTTTGCGATAG
Organism: Spirochaetota bacterium; assembly: GCA_039028475.1. Taxonomy (GTDB): domain Bacteria; phylum Spirochaetota; class Leptospiria; order Leptospirales; family Leptospiraceae; genus JBCCIA01. The sequence continues at coordinate 16,652 of JBCCIA010000004.1, forward strand.
ACAGATGTCTCCACCAATTTCGTGTTGTTTCTCTCTATGGGCAAACTTCTTTTTTTGTTCTAATATATATTCAATTTTGCAATAGGGGTGTGATACCAAGGTGTGGCTGAAGGGTTTGACTAGCTCGGCGATTAGGTAGTAATCTTCATCCTGTTTGAGCTTTAGATTCTGGATTTCGTTTAAGGATTCATTTAACTTTTTGGTACGGTGGATGACTTTTTCTTCTAAAGTCGTGTTGAGAATCTCGACCTCTTTTTTAGCATTCGAATAGCGGATAGATAGGAGGATTACGATAGAGCAGATATAGCCTAAAAATCCAATATCGTTAAAATCATTGTAGGAAATTCGTAGCATCGAAAAAATAATATCGTGCAATGCTGTAACTGCTAAAAAACTAAAGCCAAATAAGATAATGCTAGAGACCTGTCGATTTGTACGGTAGTTTTTTAGGATTATGTATATATTTGCAATCATAACCAGGATTGCATTGTATTGCCAAATCCGAATAAGCCACATTGATTCAGGATAGATGTAGAACAGATTCCCCACAAAGAGCATGCAGCAAAATACCAGATTGCACCAACTCAGTTTTGAAAAACGCTTGTAGTAGAGTGACTCCACAAAAAACAAATGAACCGGGGATACGCAAAATATGAAAGCAAACTCTAAGCGCTTGATCAAAGAGAAAGGTAGTTCGTACGAATAAAACAGTTCCGTTCGTGTGAAATTGTGGCAGCACAAGCAGATGGTAAATAGACCAAAGAACAGGTAGGATTTTTCTTTACTCCTTTGGAAGAAGAGGAGTAAATTGTAGATGCCGATGAAAAAGTAGAGAAAGTTCAAGCTGATTCTGACATACTGCCATTTGCGTGAGTTTAGTTCTTGGGCTGTTGTTATGAAATTTCCGCCTCTATAGCGAATTCCCCCATAGCGGTTGTTGGTAGAAGCAAAGAGTCGGATCAGCAGTCGGTTGTTGTCTTTTTGCAGCAAAGCAGAACTAAAATAAATTTTCTTTCGATTCACCGTCCTGTCACGTTGTAAGGTTTTCTCAGTGAGTTGGGCTTGTGAGCTATGGATTTTTTTACCATTCAAATAGATTTCCCAATTCTCTCCTAGCCAGCGTAAATACAGAGCATACAGGGAGTTTTGTTCAATCTTTTCTGGCATAGAAAACTGAAAGATTGCACTCAACTCTACCGTCTGTTGCTGAGGAGATTGTTTGTATTTATGTAATAATATGGGAAGTTGTGCTACTTGCCAATCTACTGTTTGGATGTCTTCGGATGCCCAAGACTGGGAAAATCCTGGTTTGACTAATACTTTTGTTTCTTCTAACTTGATTGCATCTGCACATAATGGCAAGGATAGAAAGAGCAAAAAGAGTATAGAATGGATCAGTCTTAGCATAGATATTTAGGCTAGGGTTTTGAGAAGAGCTTTAAATGAAAAGGAAAAATTCTCTTAAAGGGAAAGGAAACATATTGTTTACAGCGTGTCTGAAAATAAGTATATTCTTTAACCAAAAACAAGTTGCAAGAGCCTGTAGTAGTGTTTTAAGAACAGGCTCTTATAGGGACTTAAAAGAGTATAATAAATCAGTTTTAGATTATGAAGCTAGTCTTAAGTTAGAAGAAATTTTACAAGCAAACACAGAAAGACCACTTTTCCCAAATTTTATCTATAAACAAAAGATTTCATAGAGCATCTCTGACAAAGTAGTCCAATACAGGTTCTACATGAATGCCATCTTTTTCATAGGATTGCTTGAGATTCAGAACCAATTGAGTTGTTCTTTCAGGTTTGAGAATCTTAGAGAAATAACTTAAATTTTTAGAAACTGACTCATCGGAAACTTTGATTTCGATCAGTTCTTCTACTGTCTTGTTACGAACAATCACAAAGTCAACTTCTCTGCCATCTTTGTCTCTGATATATTTGAGTTGGTAAGAATACCCTTCGTAATCTTCTCTAAAATGAATACGCTTCAGCAAGTGGGTTGCCACAAGGTTTTCTAAAATAGCTCCTTCGTCTCCTTCCACATCTCCATTGTCAAAAAAATACACCTTAGCTGGTTTCTGAATACTTCTTCCAAGGCCTTTTGTATACGGATAAATTGTGAAAATGAGATACATTTTTTCCAGAACTTCCAGCCAATGTGTAATCGTATGCGGAGACACATGTAGATCGTTGGCTATATTCGATTTTACAAGTAGGCTTCCCACCCTAGTTCTGAGAGATTCCGCAAAAACTTGTAGGGCAGAGAAGTTTTTCAGGGGTTCCAGATCTCTAATATCATCTTTAATAATTTTATCAAAGCGTTCCCTTCGCCAACGCCGAGCAAAGCGCTCACTACCTTTCAAAAAAGGTTCGGGGAAGCCGCCAAGTTGTAAAAGTCTTTTTAGGGCTTCTTGAGGAGAAATGCCGTTTGGAACTTCCTGTAAGGTAAAGGGGTGTAACCGCCAATAGTGATAACGTCCTAGAAGAGAGTCGCCTCCGCGTTTGTAGACATCTAACCTGGCACTGCCTGTGACTAAAAACTTATGTTGTTCTTTTTGGATGTCATAGATTCCCTTAAGCCAATTTTTCCAGCGATAGAATTTATGAATTTCATCAAATACAAGTAATTCTTGCGACTCTTGCCAGCTTCTCTTTTGGATGATATTGCGGTGCTCGTCGAAGTCATAGTTAAGATATAGTCCAGATACATAATTTTCACGTAAAATGTTTTGTGAAAGTGTAGTTTTGCCAGCTTGCCTGGGACCGCCAATGAAAACCATTTTAGAGGCCAAGTCTTCTAATACATAAGGCTTGATATATCTCATTCGGCTATTTTGCAGTATACTACAAAATAGTCAATCTTAAATATTTCACTTCAACTCTAACTAAGTAAGCTCTTCCCACGAGATAGGTATGCTTGTCCTCAACCACCGCATCGATTCTACCCAAATTGGTTCAAACCAATTTTATCGCTAAGATAGTAAGGTCGTCTTGGTTTTCTTCTCCATCGCAAAACGCCTCTACTTCGGTACGGATAAACTCTACTGCTGCCTTTGGAGATAGTTCGGCAGGGCAGGACTGGAGTAGAGTTTCTACACCGTCAAAACCCAAGAGCTCTTTTTGTGGATTGACCGCCTCCACAACACCGTCGCTTAACATGACTATGCTGTCTCCTTTTGCAAGTGGAAACGATTTGGCTTTATAGCCCAACTTACTGCCAAAACCAACACCAAGAGAGAAGCCTCGGGTTTTGCTGTTCACAAGATCACCGTTTTTCTTTTTGATGTAGGGAGGAATGCCACCAGCGTTGGCAATTTTGGCAATGGGAAAGTTGGAGTTGGTTGCGGACAGTTCGACAATGGAAGCGGCACAGTTTTGTTTTTTCGGACTGGTATAGGGTGTAAGTTTCTGGTCGAGGTAGGCCATACGCTCTTCGGGACGAAATTTGAGTGCGAAAGAGGCGTCGATCTGCGATAGGCAAGTAGCCATAATCAGCGCGGCAGAGATGCCTTTGCCAGACACATCTCCGATGCAGAAGTTGATCTTCGAAATCAATGCCTGCTTGTTTTCAAAACCAGAATAGGTATAAAAATCACCACCGACCAACTTGGCGGAGTTTGAGTAACAATAGGCTTCTACAGATTTGAATTGCGGGGCAGGGGGTTTCAACAAACTCTTTTGGATTTCTTGGGCAATCTCCAACTCGCTTTTGGTATGGGAGGATGGCTTGTTATCCTGTTCTCCAGAGGTCAATTTAGCTAATGCTTTGTTGACCGCTAGATGGGTCTCATTTGCCAAATCTAAAGTAGACAAACAGTATTGGATGTTTCCTGCATTGAAACAAGGTAGTAAATTTTCTGTTTCCTTAGGGTTTACCAGAAGGATCTGTGCCACTTGGGGAAAATCGTCGCTAATCTTCTGTAGAAATGTCGGGCAGTCGCATTGGCTCAGATCGTTGGCTAGGGCAATGATCTTATTTTTCTGCAAATTTTGTTTGAGTTTGCGATGTGCCGTTTGCATGGATTGTGTTTTGCTAATTTGCAGTGATTGCAGGGAGAGTTGTTTTAAAGATTTTTCCAACTCCCGTAGGATCTTCTTATTTTCATGCAAACAGATAATTTCTATGTCCATTGCGTACTATTTTCTCTTGAGGTATTTTTTTTTCACTTGCAGGATCTTCTGATAAGACTTGTCGATATAATTCTTGTCTAGCTTTCCTGTAGCAACTGCCGTCACAATATACTTGGTCACTTTCTCTAGCAATTTGGCGTCAGGCTGGAAACCTTTTACACCCTTGGCGGCTAGCGGGTTGTTGGAAAAAACCAATAGATTGATCCCAGCTTTGATCGCTAGGAGAACAGACTCTTCCAAGGCTTCGTGGTAATTTTTTTTGCGTTTCAAAATCGCCCCCATATGCATGTCATCGGAAACATAGATACCACGAAAGTTGTCAGGTTTTAGGTATTTCAAAATAGTAGGAGAAAGGGTTGCAGGAAGATACGCATCTAATTGGCGGTGGTAGACATGTGCTGTCATAATCGCAGGTGCTTGGCTGGCGAGGGAGAGAAAAGGAACCAGTTCATGGTAACTCCACGGTCTGGTAATGTCGACAATGCCTTTGTGGGTATCTCCTTTGGCACTGCCGTGGCCTGGAAAGTGTTTCAGACAAGAGAGGATTTTTTGTTCTTGCATGGCGCGGATCATTTGTCTTGCGTGTCTAATAACCACCCTCTTGCGTTTGCTAAAGCTTCTTTGCAAACCAGAGATAACCGGTGAACCGAGGTCGAGGTCTACCACGGGAGCAAAGTTGAAGTTGATGCCATTTTCTGCTAAAAGTGCAGCCATTTCCTGGTAGTTCTGGTAGGTCTTTTGGGCATTCCATTTTCCTACTTGTTGGGCAGAGGGAAAGTTTTTGTAGCCATTTTTCTTGTTTAGACGCGCTACTTTACCGCCTTCCATATCGATGGCGTAAAACAATGGGTGTTTTTTGGGAATATCTCGGAAACTCTGGATGAGTTTGCGGAATTGCTGCGGGTTTTCGATGTTGTGTCGGAAAAATAGTACACCACTTACTGGGTAGTTTCGCATCTGCTCTTGGAATTCTCCCAGAAAGGCGTTGTCTAGTCGGGAGCCTTGGAAGCCTAAGAGGAGCATTTGCCCGACTTTTTCCTCTAGACTTACCTTTGCAGGTTTTGGTTTTGCCTTACGACAACTGCCTAGACCCGCTAAAACTAGAAAAAAGAAAATTCTAAATATGATAGTATTTCCTTTTGAAATACAATAGGGGACGTAAATCATCATTGCTTGTAGCAGAGACTACACGGCCAACAATAATGGAATGGTCACCGCCTGCATGGATGGTTTCTATCTTACAATCTAGGGTGGCCATACAGTTTTTCAGTAGGGGAGAGCCAGTCTCACCTTTGGTAAAACCGTATGATTCTATAAACTCGTGTTTATTGGTCTTGGGGTTGGCAAATTGGTTGGAGACATCTTCCTGTGCTGATTGCAAGATGTTGACCGCATACGAATCGGCTTTGTTGAGGATATCGTAACTGGCAGTTTTTTTGGCTAGATTGAATAGTACTAGGGGTGGATCTAGAGATAAGGAGCAAAAGCTACTGACTGTCAGACCTCCCATCGTACCAGCAGATTCGTATGTCACTACGGTTACACCTGAAGCAAATTGGCTAAGTGCATTTTTAAATTCTGTATCTGTAATTCCCATAGGGAAACTTTGGCGGAGACTCCTTATTCTTCGAGCCTTTTTTATTTTTTGTTTATTTTCTGGAGAAAATCTCTTACTTGTTTTTGGTAAGCAGCAAAGTTGGTATTTACAGAGCGCCCATGACCTGCTTGCCAATCACTGAAAAATAAGCGGTGTTTTTTGGGCTTTGCAAGCCTCGCATAAATGGCTTTAGAATGGTAGGCTGGAGTATATGGGTCTTGTAAGGAATGAACTAGCATACAGGGGGTTTGGATGCGTGGGGCGTAGCCGCTAGGGGATACATCATCTGGGTCGAACTTTGCCCGGAAACCTGCAATTTCATAAGCAAAAAATGTAAAAAAATCGGTAATTGTACCATATTGCTTTACTGCCTGCTCACTGGTGATGCTTTTAAAGCTTTTGTAGGGTGAATCCGCTAGGATAAACCAAAACTTTTTCTGTGAATAACCTGCTGCTTGTAAGATGGTGGCTGCACCAAAAGATTCACCGACTAAGGCGATTTTCTTTTCTGAGAGCTTGGCCTTTTGTTGCAACCAATCCACCCAGGCTAGGGTATCCTTTTTTTCGTGGTAGCCAAAAGTGTTGAAATGTCCCTCACTTTCGCCGTGGTTGCGGGCATCGATAAACAGTGCAGAACACCTCAGGCTGCGGAAGAGAGGGTAGTATTTCATCGCTCCGTAGCGAGTTCCTGTATAACCGTGGTGGTATAGAATGGCGCATTTCTTGGCGTTTCTAGGCTTGAAATACCAGCCTTTTAGAGCTAGGTTTGCTTGTTGGATGCTCACGTCTTCTGTCTTGCCAATGCCATACTGCTGGAGGTTTTTGATGCCTAAGCGAACTCGATCCACTTCTAAAGCGCGACGGGGAAAGGTTATCAATTTAGAGGATAGAAAATAGCAGATAGAAAAATAGATAGAAGATGCTGTTGCTAGCAGTAGGAGCAGTTTGCGTCGTTTGATTCTCATGGAATGATGAGGGAATTGGATGGTAAGGAAATCGAGACAGTATTGTTGGTTTGTGACGGCTGGATAGAAAGAAGAAGACCACGCACAGAGATGTACTGTCCACTGCTAACAGTTGTCGCAAAGGTGCAGGCGACTCCTCCACGTGAACCCGCTGCATCAGGGTCTATGTCCAGGGTATACTCGATGGGTTGGTTGGGAATGATGGCAAGGCCACCAAGACAGTCTGTTCCGGTGTTGAGGTCTGCCGGATTTCTCGCTTCACTATCAGAGTTGCCTATATAGAGCCGGTAACCGACGAAAAAAGTTTCAGGGTTATTCGCCCGTACCGTTACAGAATAGCCGTTGATATCGCTATTTGCGGTAATGGAGATGAGTAAGGGGGGAACCGTATTGAACTGCTCTGAGGTGAAGTTGGAACAGCTTCCACTTATAAATAGTATGCTGCAAGCTAGGAAGAGTTTTTGGATCAATCGAAAAGACACTGCTATACAAGTTTTCGCAAGTTTTTTTTTGGTCAAGTAAGTATGGTATTTGGAAAAGGGAAAAAGGTTATGCTAAGTTCTATTCTAAGAGGAAAGATTTGTAACAAAAGGATCATTTTCGGATAGTATAAATTCGTTACGAAAAATGCCCTGTGCTGTGATTCCAATCATATAGGTCGCATAAGCGTCGATTCCCCCACCTACTAAAGCCCCCACCAAGGGAACACCACGGGAAAGGTTGATAATGCTTTTTTCTCCAAATTTACTAATGAGCTTGAAGCCCACCAATTCATTGATCTTCACCAATGCGCTTGCAGAAACTTTTTCGATGGCGAGTTCGGTGATTTTTCGACCTAGTTGTATGCTGATATCTTTTAAGATATTCTGTGCTGTATTTCCTACCAAGCTGACAAATACAAAGGTTCGTACCCTATCGTTTTGTAAGTCATAGCCATAGATTGTAGCAATAGCCGCAATCATTCTGATCTGTACATAGAGGGTGGCAGCAAGGGAAGAGGGTAAGGCTATAGGTAAGGAGGCAAGCCCACCAAAACCAGATAGAAAGCCAATACCGCCGGAGTGGATAACCTGCCAACGGATCAAATTCTCCACTTGTTTCTCTTGGCTTTCGCCATTTTTTTGGAAGTCTTTGGCAAGACTTTGTGCACTCATCGGGTTGGCAGCTCCTTGTGTGGCTTGGTCATATAGCCAATCCAAACTCGTTTGCAATATGTTTCTCTGTATTGGTTCTTCTTCTTTTTCCATACGCTTACGGTAGTGTATAAGTCACTGATTTTCCTGCCACGTCAACAGTTATATTTGTGAGTGTGACAGCATTGGATATATTGACCAACAAAGAGTATTGGCTGGCACTAATGACATTGGCAGCTTGGTTGCTGTTGTATGATACAGCATTTGTACTCGCTGTAGTGGAGAAGTTTTGTCCTATGATTTGTACATAATCTGTTGAGTCGATGCGCGATACACTTGTGATTTGTGGCTGGAAAGTCAGTTCTGCACTGGAGGTGGCAATTCCTCTTATAGTTCCTACATATATATATCCACTTAAAGTATCGGATGGTAGCTCTAAAATGATCGTTTGCGAATTGCGTGGTGTGACAGGGTATGATGTATTGGGAGGAAAGGTTAGCGTATTGTTTTCTACAGTGATTTCTTTGGCAAAACTCACCCCTACTTCTCCAACAGATAAGAACCCTTCCTGCATGCCTAATTTTAAACCTTCAAAGTAGTTTCCCTCGATACGGATCATCTTTTTACCGTCTTTTTCGAAAAGTGCAAAATTGCTAATTTCCGGTAGGTTGTAGGTCGCGGCGTCTATTTCAAAGAGGGGAGAGGTAAACTCCACAGAATTGGGATAGGCCTCTTCTTCAATGACCTGGATTACAAAGTCACTATTGGATGGGTAAAAAATGCGTATCTCGATAAAGTCATTGCGAATGTTCACGGTTGCTTGGGCTATGAGTTCGTTCGATGCATTGTAGATATTGCAGAGATAGATCAGAGGTAGGAGTTCGATTTGGAAGTAGCCATCTGAGCGTGTGGTGCTGTTAGGAGCTTCTAGTGCTGTGGAGTTTTCTGTCTGGTTGATAAATTCTAATTTAGCAAAGGAGACGGCTTGGTTTTGTGAATTTACCAGTCTACCTGATAGAAGTTTGGGTGTTTTGCTGGTGATTTGGTTTACATAGGAAGAGATAACAAGTGGTACAATACTTTTGAATTGCGCGCTAGGTTTGGATTGGATGCAGTTTAGCAAGAATACTAGCACAGTTGTAAAAATTACCCATGTTTTAGCATTCATGATACGTTCTTCTATCTATATAACCATCCAAGCGAGAAAAATTTTTAAGTGATTGCAGAAAAAAATCCTAGTTCTAAAAAAAAGTATGAATATAGAAACACAGCTCCTCCCCTATTCCCATGACGATGTTTTGTTAGAAGGTTTTCTGGCTTTCGACTCTGAAACAACAAAGCCTGCGCCAGGGATTCTGATTGCTCATATGTGGGGGGGAAGAGTGCCTTTTGTTGATGGGATTGCACAGCGCTTGGCAGAGTTAGGTTATGTTGCCTTCGCGATTGATATGTATGGCAAAGGGGTACGTGGCAATTCTGTGCAAGAATGCTCTGAGCTGATGCAACCTTTCCTCGAAGATAGGGATTTGTTGCAAGAACGGGTTTCACTTGCTTGGAAGGTTTTGTGTGAACAAAGTATGGTCGATGCCGATAGGACAGCTGCTATTGGGTATTGCTTTGGTGGTATGTGTGTTTTGGACCTTGCCCGAGCGGGAACCGCAACCAATGGTGTTGTCAGCTTTCATGGTCTGTTAAAGCCACCTAGTACTCCCAGTGATAATAAAATTGCTAGCAAAATGTTACTTTTGCATGGCTCCGAAGACCCATTGGCAGATATGGAAGATGTAGCTGCAATTGCCAAGGAATTGGATAACCAACAAGCAGATTGGCAAATCCACCTTTTTGGTGGTGCAGCACATGCTTTTACAAATCCCCAAGCACAGGATATCAGCAGAGGTACAGTGTATCAAAAATCTGCCGATGAGCGTTCGTGGCGACTTATGTTGGAATTTTTGCAAGAGGTTTTATAGGAGAACTGTTTTTCTTCTACAAAACCTCTTATCTCTACCGGCATTATCGTTGGTTTTTCTACATACTCTGGTGTCCAGGGTGGATTTTAACTCCTGGAATTTGCTTGGCTATTTTTTTCAAACTTCGCAGGCTTTTGACATTATTTTCTCGGTGTTCTGTAAAGCTACCTGGTGGTACTTCGTTCTTCCATCCCCACGCGGTATGCGAGCTATCACCCAAAACTAAATGGGTACCATCCTTTGCCTGCACCAAGAAAGCTAGGCTGCCAGCGGTGTGTCCTGGTACATGGAAGACAATCAGGGAGCCGTCGTCGAAAAAGTCTAAGACAGCTATACCTAGATCAGAATCTAAGGCTGGAAATTTGAGCTCTTGCAAGTTCCTTTTTGGCCCTAGTAGCTTATCGGTCATGTTTTGGAATACCTTGTGGCTTTCGTGGTGGCTAGAGGCTTCGTTGGGGCCGGTAAAAACGGGAATCTCAGGTGGTATATCGGCTAGACCCATAATATGATCCATATGCAGGTGTGTCAGTAGAACGTAGTTGGGCATTTTCTTGTCTTTGGCAAAAAAGTCTTTGTTGGTCGTGAGTACCTTTAACTTGTTCATGCTGAGTCCTTTGCGAAGACCTTCTGGAATGGGCCATGTATCTAGTGGCTTGCGGTATAGATCCGATATGCCGCTATCGATGATGATTCTGCCCTTTGTCGGATGGTCTAGAACATACATATAGATTTGGATTTTTTCCTGTCCTTCTGTAATGTTTTGCTGCTTTGCTTTGGGATGTCCGAGGTAGATGAGACCGCTTCGGTGGATCTCCCAGTCTGCTACCCTGACTTTTTGAAAGACAACCTTCTCGGAAGACTGCTTTTTTTGCAAAATATCAGAAAAAGCAACTCCATTGCCTAATTTTGTCTTTTTAGCCTTGTAAGTGGTAATAGTTGGGTGAGAACTCCCACAGCTAATAAAAAAAGGAGCCATTGTTATAATTATTGATAAAATTGTTATTTTTGCGTTCATAAGACATATATATCTTATAATTATACTTTGTATAGAAAAATAATAGTTCGAATCATAAGAAGTATAAATTTTTTGATTTTTTATTTGTGTATATGTCTATAATTGTATGCTATTGCATATTTATGGAAATATAAGACTTAGGTAAGTAGAGTTTTACCCTTTCTGGAATTTTGAGACTATCCCAGAAAGGGGTTGGGTTTTCAGCTATTGCCAATCACTAAGCAAAAACTCTAGGCTATCTTGCAAATAGCGGATCTGCTCTTGGGCGGTGTCGTGGTAACGCTCGCGTCTGCGGGCAGAGTAGGTGTCTGCTTTGTGGCAACGTTGCACGAAAATGGAAAGCCGGTCTAGCATGCCGACCAAATAGTCTAGGTCTGGTTGTGGATTCATCGAGAAATCTCCTGTAGTTGGTGTAGTTTCCCGAGGACGTAAAAGGCTTGACCATGTACGGAGAGTACACAGAATTTTTCTACGCCTTCGGGCTATGTTTCTCAGTCCGGGGAAAGTTTGGTCGCTTCTAACCGGACTGAGAGCGTGTTCCCTACGACTCCGCTCTGGGAACGGATTGCCGAAAACTAGGGCACAGGTAAATATTTGTAGGTACTGGGGAAATGTCGAGAGTTTTTTTGTGGGCGAGGGGTTTTTGCGAGAGCTTGTGATGAATCAGGCTTAAAATATAATATCCTCTTTTCGACTATTATATTCATCTATTGATTCCAATTCAGGGAAATTTTCAAAGACCTCTATTATTTTTTGCTGATATTCTTTTGAAAACTGGAAATCATCATTGTTAGGACGTTGAAAATCTTTATCTTTTAGCTTTTTATAATATTCTTCAAATTCTGTAAGAAATTTAGAATCTTTTTTATTGAAATTATCTATGAATGTTTTGAAACTATCAGGTGGGTCAAAAAATTCTTCAAATAGTTCTTTTTTCAATAGCTTTGAATCAGGCCAGAAGAATAATGAAAGGAAGTTATCCAAGGCTTTCTTTTCTATAATCAAGTCTTTAAATTTCTCAATAATCTTTGGATTCCTCGATTGAATGTGAGGTCTTGCGCTGTTCTCTCCAAATTTCCTAGAGAAATGAAATAACTCTGTCATCGTCTGATCAAATAAATTAGCTCTTTCAATTGTAATATACTCTGTAAAATACTTCAATCTCAGTTCTTCTAGTTTTTCTGTATGTAGTAAATATTCTTCTTTTTGATTTTTAGCTTTTCTTTTTAGAATGAAGTAAATTAATTTTGTTTCTACCAAATAAGGAAATTTTGCTTCTTCTAAAATTATGAGAATTGATTCTTCCCAATCTTCCTTGCTAGTATATCTTTGTTCTGTAATCGAAACCTTTTGAATTAAACATCCTATGACTTTTCCAAATAAGCTCTCTTGTTCTTCATAAATTGAAGTAGGATGTAGTTTATGGGCAAGGTGAAGCATTCCTCGAAAAACTTTCTCAAAGGTATTTAGATCAGTAGGATTGGTATCTTTAAATTTGTTATATAGTTCTTCTTCTATATTTGCAGATTTGGTTTTTAGCCATGAGTCTATATATTCTTTAAATTCTTCCCAGCTTACTTTTGTTTGAAAGTAATCAGAAAACTCAACTTCTGATATATTGCCAGATAGCAATCGAATATGAAAGTATCGATTAAAGCATGTAGAATGAAGAATTGATGTTGAATGTACTTCATTCTTTTTTCTGTTACTAAAAATTTTTTTCAATAATTTTTCGCCAAAGTCGTTTTCTTCTTTCTCTCCTATTTTTTCTCTTATTTTTTCTAATTCTTTTAATAAATCCTCACTAAAACCATCTTTTTTATTTTCTATATTTGTATTTCTATCTGAAAGCTTGTAGTTTTCTAAGTTGATTTTTTTGATATTAGAAGAATATTTGTTGATATACTTATCTCTATCTTTATACAGATCTTCATAAGTCTTAGGGTATTTCATTTGTAAAATCATTAGATTTATCAATTCTCCAACAAGAACTTCCCCTTGCAAAGAATCATAAATTAAGGCAAAGGAATTCAAGAAACGAGACACTTCTCTTAGTGTTGTAAGATATTCCCATTGGATTGGAATATCCCCATCTGATTTTAATTTAATATTTAGCTCATTAAAAAGTTCTCCAAGTTTCTTTTTGTCTTCTTCATTGAGTAGTTCTAATAAACCTTGTTTGAGTTTTTCCCTAATGATTTCCTCTTCAAATTTTGGTAGGGGAATTTCTAATTGGAAAATCTTCTCGATATACTGTTCTGGTTTTTCCGCGTTGATATCTTCGATTGCCGAAACCACATAATTTCTATCGAATGCTACAAAAAATATTGTATTGCAAAAACTGGCTGTGTTACGGATTAACTTTAACACCTGTAAAACTTCATCCTTATGCAGTCGATCCAAATCATCGATGAAAATAACAATCTTCTTATCTATATTACCTATAATTTCATTGATCCTTGCAAATTCTTGTTGCACAGATGTAGGAATTTTAGCAAAGGCAACCAGTGGTTTCAACAACCGATTCGACTCTTTGTCACCCATACCTACTAGAACATCTGCATACTTTTGAATCAGATCAGTAATATTGGAGCTATAATGACCTAACTCGGCATTCAGTGCTTTAAAAAAACTGGTAATAACATCTGTAGAATCTTGATTTTGCCAAGGGTTGTACTTAATAATTATGGTACTATCATGAGTTTCTAAGATTTCGCGTTCACATAAATCCAAAAATGAAGTCTTACCTGTACCCCATTTACTTGTGATACCAATGGCAAAGGCAGATTCTGATAAGTCAGTATCAACTGTGCGTTTAATTAATTTTCTAATAAATTCTTTTCTGTTTAGAGAATCTTCACCTAATTTGCCAACGGGAATATCTATAAAGAATCCTTTGAGTTTTTCTCTCTTTGTTGTGGTTTCTTTCAGTGAATTGATGAACCTAAGAGTAGATTGTGTAGGTTTCCAGATAAACTCCCAAATAGGATGGAAGAAAGGTTGTAAGATAAATTGCCAGGTAGGTTGTATGATACGCAGTAAGCTGAATTGCCAGATTGGATAGAAAATATTGCATAAAATATTTTTACCAAAGAATAGAAAGAGAATATCTAAATATCCAACCGAAGGAAACAATTTCATATGGATCAACAACCATTCGTGACTATAAAAACGATAATGGCTATATGTGATCAAACCTATGAGATTTATATAGGCATATTCAAGAGAGATAGTATAACGTCTTTTTATTTTAAAACCTAAATCTACTAATAGATAGAATCCAATGAGCATGATTATAATATCATTTAGGAGCGTTGTTTGGACTTCACTTAAAACAGGGTCGACGAGTAGCTTCGTTATTATTTTTTCAACTGTTTTATGTAAGATAGCTAAAAGTGCAGTAAGCAAAAACCAAAGCTTTAGTTTATCCCAGTAAGACTTTAATTTGTCCTTTATCTTTTTCAAAAAAACTTGCTTTTCCTTTGATTGATTCTCTAGTTCTTCTTGCTGACTCAATCGTGGATGTCCCCAAATGGCATTGGTTAGACATGATATCATAAATCAACAAATATTATAGTGTGATATCATTTATATTTATGTTAGATAGATGTATTGCGTTTATGTAACTGAGTTGTATTTGGAGTTTTTCTTGAAATGTCAGTAAATCGTTCCCAGAGCGGAGCGGTGTATTGAGCTTGTCGAAATGCCGAAGGGAACATAACGCTGTTCTAAGAAACGTCTTTTAAAGAGTAGGGAGGAGTTAGGTCGGCACCATTGTGCCGACCTGAAGTGTATTCAGAAATCTAATCTAAGCCAAAAGAGAAAGACTCACCTTTTGCTTACGTGCTTGGATTTCTTCTGGAGTTTCTTCTTTGACAACCTCGTCAGGTTCAATTTTAAAGATAGGTTGACCCTTTTTGACAATCTTACCGTCTGAATCTGGTAGGTTGTTCTTCACAACAGTACCACTAAACGGAGCGTTGATCTTGTTAAACATCTTCATAACCTCAATGATAAAGAGAGGCTGACCCGCTTCGAAGTGGTCGCCTTCTTGGATCATCGGAGGCATATTAGGAGCTTCTCTACCGTAGAACATACCACCCATAGGAGCAACAATCTCATCCGAACTAGCCTTGGGAGGAGGAGCTAGGTATTTCACCAAAGAAGCAATGTTCTCAGGGTCTTTAAACTTATCAGGAATGATAGGGTCTAATTCAGCATTGATTTGGATCTCAGTGAAACCAGACTGCTTGGCAATCCCAGGAAAAATTTGTAAAATATTCAGACCAAGTTGGAAACCTTTGTGTGCCGCAACACAGGCTTTCCAAGTATCGGCGTCAATCTTATCGGCAACTGGGTTTTTATTCTCCGTAAAGGCTTTCTCCCAGAAGGCAAAGTCTTTCTCGCCACCAGCAAGCTCATCCAAGTCAGCGTAAAAGTCTAGCGCTTCTTGCAAGATCTCTGCATCATGCGGCCAAATCTGGTAGCAAGGAGCTTTGTCTGCATTTACTTGTAAATCCAGGTAATCATACAAGCTATGCAAGATATTGATAGGATTTTTGAGAAATACGGTTGTATCACCCTCTTGCTTCCAAGAGTTGTTTTCATGCAAACCGATAAAGCCAGCTAACTTGTGCGAAGAACGCATCAATTCTTTGATAGGTCGTACCAGTAAGGTAAGCTTTTTCTGAAGGATCGCTGCACTTTCAGGACTCTCTTTCTTGGTACGCCCTAGAAGATCCTTCCAAAGAATATCCAGATCCAAATCAACAAGGATTTTAGCAATCGAACCCACACCTGCTAGATAGGAATTCATAAAGCGAGTCGATGGTTTGAACATGATATCCTTACCTAAGATCCAATTGATCATGCCGTAGTGCAGTTCCATATTGGTCTGTAGGTCGTTTCCACGTAACTCGGTTTTTTTGATAATCTCGCCTAAACGAACCAAGTTTTCTTCGCGTGACTTGCCGTAGCTTACCAAAAGGGCAATGTTCGAGTCGTACGCACCGGCTACCCTGTAGTGGATAAAAGAGCCTGTATCGGGGTTACGGATACCGATACCTTGGTCGTCTCGAATTTCATACTCCAATGGCTTGGACCAGTTTTTGATGAGGCCACCAGCGTGAGGTTGCAAGGCTTGGTTGGTTGCATTGATACGAGCCTCACCAGCAGAAAGGTTTCTCACAATACGTTCGGGTTTTTGTAGCCTTTTGCCGTGAGCAGCCATTAATGCCATTGCTTCTACTAAACTGTCGATGTAGAAAAACTCTTCTGGATTGTCAGGGTTGGTAAACTTCAAACGATAGGCGATTTCTGTTACCCGGTGTTCCACTTGGATTCTGGTATTCACCTCCATGAAGAAGTGGTTGGTTCCTTCCAAGATCAACTCAAAGGTGGAAACACTATCAAGATTTATTTCTTCACCAAATTTCTCACCTTCTTCTTCCATCTCGATAAGGGCTTGCAAGTCACCTTCTAAAGCCTTTTTACGAGTTTCGTTTTGGGAGTTACCTATCTCCTCATGCATCATTTCTTGGGTGAAGGACATTTCCAAGAGCTTTTGTTCGTGCATCTGCAAAGAACAGTCGCGACCACCCAGAGAGATAGTCCATTCGCCGTTACCCAGGAGCTGCATTTCATTGTGGCGGGTGTTTTCGATGTTTAGCTCGATGAGGAAGTTACGGTTAGAACCTTTTTCAACAACTTTTGATTCGGCAAGAATCTCCATAACGGCACCAGCAACCTGGTCTTTGTCACCAACGATCCTTTGCCCCTTACCGCCACCACCGCCAATGTATTTGAAACGGATACGGTTTTTAGGGAATTTTTTCCAAATCTCTTCTACCTGTTTTTCTGCTTCTTGCTGCAAGTCGGAGACAGAAATAATGTCAATGCCCTTACTATAAGAAGCTAAAAGTAAATCTTCTGCGTTATCCGCCAATTCTTTGCCATCATCGTATTGGAAGCTGAGATCATTGTCTTTGGCTGTTTTTTCTAAGGCGGCCTTGTCTTTGGCTTTGGAGAGAAGGGCTAAGGCAGAAACATTGTCAATCCCTGGAGTTACTGATACCCCAATTTTACGAGCAAGCTTCTTGGCCTCATCTTTGGCACCGGCTTGGCGGGCAACATGCGAACCAGGGCCCATAAAGGCAACACCAGACTTTTCAATTGCTTCGATAAACTCGAAATCCTCTGCCATGAAACCATAACCAGCAAAAATGTGAGTATAACCGTTGTCTTTCGCGATGCCGAGGATTTGTTGGATTCTTTGCTTTTTCTCTTCTGCGCCAGCTCCCATATAATCGGGTACCCTGTGGATGTTTTTCGGAAAACGAAAACCACGTAGTTCTGGTGCTAAGGTTTTGGGATAAACGATACTGTCTTTCTCAGAAAGTAGGATACCGTATTCTTTCACTCCGATGTCATCGAAAACATCCATTGTTTCTTTTCGCACAGGGCCACGGCAAACAATCAAACACTTGATGTGGTTGAGACTGAAGGAACGCAACCATTCTGATTCAGCTGCATGGAATGTAGTTTTTTGCATATTTTGATCTAGCATGGATTATTCAAACTCCCTTTGCACCCCAGAAAGTGCCGATGGTTTATAATGTTTCATAAGGTAACTTAGAGACTTCCCTAAAACTCTTCTTGTATTGCCCGGCATGATTACACTGGAAACAGAGCCTAAAGAGAGGGCTTCTTTTGGGTTCATCAATTCTTTTTCATACAACTTGGAGAGGGCATCCATTCCCTTGTTCATTTCTACCATTGCTTCTGCTTCGGGCATACCCTTTTTTAAGTTATCTTTGTATTGTTTGTTTAGGTCTTTGATTTTATCTTTGTAGACAAAGTTTTTTCCTGCGGAACCCATTACGGCGATTCTTGCGGTAGGTAAGGTATATACGATGTCAGCTCCGGTGAAGTAGGAGTTAAACGTTGCGTAAGCTCCCCCGAAAGCATTACGAATGATAAGAGTTAGACGTGGGGTTCGTAGGTCGATAATTGCATCTAATAGTTTCCTACCAGCCCCTACGATTCCGTTTGACTCTTGTTCGCGTCCAGGAAGGAAGCCTGTTGTATCTTCTAAAAATATCATGGGGATATTGTACAAGTTTGCAAAGCGAACAAAGCGTGCTCCTTTGAGAGCGGCACCAATATCGATTTGGCCAGAATTCTCTGCGGAGTTGTTGGCTAAAAATGCAACTACGTGCCCACCGATTCTACCAAATGCGGTAACCATATTGGGGGAACGCTGCCCTTGCACCTCAAAAAATTCACCATGGTCACAGATCTGTTGTAAATATAGAGTGATATCGAAAGGCGTGTTCATTCCTGTCGGTGAATTGAAGGTTTTGCGGAAGAGCAAGTCTTCTTCGTGGATATAGCGGTCCATGGGGTCGGAAGTTGCAAAAAACGGAGCACCAGAGGTGTTGTTATCTGGCAAATAGGACAAGAGGCGTAGAGCAGTGCGCAAGGAACCGTATTCATCGGGTGTGACTAGGTCTACAACACCACTGTTTCCGTGGACTCCAGGTCCACCTAACTCATCCGCTGTTACATCTTCCCCAAGAACGGATTTAACGACTCCAGGTCCAGTAAGACCGAAGAAAGTATCACTACATTGGATCATAAACGACCCTTGCCGTGGTAGGTACGCACCTCCACCAGCGTTGAAACCAAACATAAGCATTAGACTTGGAACGACACCACTAATTTTACGCAGAGCTGTAAAGGCTTCACTGTACCCATCGAGACCTCCTACCCCAGCTGGTACATAAGCTCCGGCAGAGTCATTCATTCCGATGAGAGGAATGCCGTGTTCTCCAGCCATATAAATCAGCCTCGCTAGTTTGCTACCATTTGTTGCGTCCATGGAACCTGCACGTAGGGTAAAGTCATGCCCGTATATGGCAACATCCCTACCATCAATATTTAGGATTCCCGTGACGATAGACGCTCCATCTAGGTCTGGTCCCCAGTTTTGGTAGAGAATGTTTGGTTCTTCTTTGGTAAGAACCTTAATTCGTTCCCAAACTGTCATCCGATCTTTTGAGTGTTGGATAGTGATACGGTCTGTGCCTCCCCCTTTTAGAGGCTTTTCCTGTAACTCTTGCCCTAGTTGGACCGCTTCGCCGTAAATATCTGAAGTTCCTTCAGGTTTTGGTTGGACTTTCGGTTTTTTGAGTGGGTTTTCTAATGTTATATCTTTAGTTTCCATTCTATATTTCTCACTTGTATATTTCATCAAGATGCAGAGAACGCCTGCAAAAAGGTTCTAGGAATGATTTTTTGGATAAGGGGTATATTGCAATGAATTTTTGCTTTAGGAGAAGTGCTTTATCGCTTCTTGGTTGTTTTTACGAACCTCAAACATAGATTTCATTTCTACCAACTCAAAGATCTTCTCGACGGATTGGCTCATACCAGTTACAACCAAGCGGATATTTTTTTCTTTGGAAAATTTGATCGAGTTGGCAAAGATACGGATGGCCGAGGACGATAGATAGTCAACATCCGTAATATCCATAATGAGATTCTTTGTTTTGGTACTTGCGAGAATTTCTAAAAATTCATCTTCGATCGCTTCGACAAAGCTGATGTCCATACGCCCATTGAGGAATATAATGGTAAAATCTTTTATCGTTTCACTGCGAATTTTCATGAATCGGTTGCGATCCTTTTTTCAATCAATATAGAGTTTACTCCATCTTCACTGGAGTAGCTCACTTTATCCATAAGTTTTTCTATGAGGAATATACCAAAACCGCCCTTGCGTTCGCCTTTTAGGTTTGCTTCTAGAGATGGTTTTTTCACTTGTGAACGGAGAAAACCTTTGCCCCTGTCCTGTAAGAGGATGTACATGGTATCTTCCGTAAACCTTACATAGCAATCAAAACTGGGATTTTTAAGTTCCGTTTCCGCATAGGAATGCATGACAATATTGGTAGCGGCTTCATCGCAGCACAATAGAATATCTTCGCAGAGTATTTGATTGAGATTTTTTACTTTGATGGTATCAAATAAGAACTCACGGAACTTAGGAATTTCTTTATTACTCGCTGCAAATTTACGGTGGAATTGGTAATCATCGTTGAATTTCAAAATCAAAACGGTAAAGTCATCAAATTGTGGTTTATTTTCCGAGAAAAGCATAATTTCTTCATAGACTTGCTCAACAATTTCCTTTGCTGGTAGTTCTTTGCGTTTGATGATTTCTTCAACAAAACTCTCCAAGCCGAATTCTTCTTGTTTTTTATTGTCCTGTTCGATGGCGCCATCTGTGTAAAGTACAATCATATCACCAGCTTTTGGTTTGATGGTTCCACCTTTGAATACGCCGCTTGGTATGACACCTAAAGGGGCACCTTTTCCCTTGATGAGTTCATAGGTTCCATCTGCTTTGATCCATATTTGATCGTTATGTCCAGCAGAGGCAAATTCAATGGCAAAGCTTGCAGGGTTATAATGGATGAAGAAAAGGGTAACAAACATTCCAGATTCAGAGTCTTCGTATATAAGTCCGTTAGCTGTTTCTAAGAGCTGATCAGGAGACAATTCATGGTTACGGCTCAAAGTTCGAATGATAGAAGAGCTCATAGCCATAAAGATGGCAGCAGGTAAACTTTTACCGGATACATCAGCAATCAAAAAAGAGAACTGTCCATCTTCATACTTATAAAAGTCATAGAAATCGCCGGACACCTCTTTGGCGGGTACAGATTTAGCAGCAAAATCAAAGTTGGAACCTGATGGTAGACCATGTGGGAGGATGTGTTTTTGGATTTTACTGGTGATTTCTAATTCTTTTTGTAGAGTCTTTTTCGCGATTAGGTCGTCGTTGAGCTTGATATTCTCGTAACCTTTGATAAGCTGAGAGGAGATGGTTTGTAGGAGGCGTAGGTGCCCCTCTGTATAAACTCCACGGTCTTTTCTATCTGAGATGCAGATAGCTCCAAAGGCTTTGCGATTGCTGTCTGTTAGCGGTAGTATGATATACGAACCGACTAAATATTCTTGATCAAAGCTGGAATCATGGTCAGAAGATTTAATGTTGTTGTTTAGAACGATCCGATTGTCCATGATAGAATGGACAATGATTGAATCATTGAGATAACTCATGCGAGCTTGCTTTTGGATGCCATTGGTAGAAGACATGAGGTGGAGATTCTTCTTGGTTTCGTCTAGAGTGATAACAACAGCACGGTTGGCGTCCAGTTCGCGGACGATGATACTCAAGGAACGCAACAGCAACTCATTCACATCATTGGACTCTAGGACTGCTTGCCCTAGGTCAAACAGACTCCCCAATTCGCTGACCTTTTTTTCTAATTCCGTATTTGCCTTTTGTAAGTCATCTAACAACCTCGCCTTTTGAATTGCGACAGCAGCAGCACCAGAAAAGCTGAGAAATAGATCGATTTCGTTGTCGTCAAAGTTGTTCCTATCGGTTGTATTGATCGCTTCCATGACGCCAATGACATCATTGTTGGCCACTAGCGGAGCTGCTAGCATGTTTCTCGTAACAAAGCCAGAAGTTTTGTCCGCTGCCTTGTAGACCCGGTTGTCATTTTGGGCATCATTGATGACCATTGGCTCGCGTGTTACCGCTACTGTACCCGCAATCCCTTGTCCCATTGGGACGCGAATTTTAGAAATTTCTTCTTCTTTTTCTCCTGCAATGATATGGAAGTAAAGGTCATTTTTCTCTTTATCCACGAGTAGGATAGAGCAGGATTCGGTGCGAAATACACTTTTTACCGATTCCATAAGTTCGCGTAGCAGAGAAGAAAGATGCTGTGAAGTATTGATTAAACCTGAAACTCGGATAACTTCTTTGATGAGAAAATCTAATTTGGTATTCTTACGGTGGGTATCAGTAGAGTCTAACAGTAAGAACAGAGAAGTAGTAAATTTAGAGTAAAGGTCATCGATATCCTGTAGAAATAGGGAATCTTTTAGCAAAAGTCCTAATTTATCACAGTACACCTGGATGAGATTAAAGTCTTCTATGGAAAAGTTTTCAAAATTTTTGATACCTTCCAGAAGAAACACACCAATTTTCTTCTCTCTATTGGGAGTAGATATGGTACAGCAAATATATGTTTCTTCTACAAATAGATTGGTTTGTGGGATCATCTCACCTTTTTTGAGCAGAACGTTTTTTTGATTTAGAAAGGAATATTCAGCTATTTTGCGAGCTGCTTTGGAACTGAGTTCTGAATTGAGTGAGCTTAGAGTTTCCGATTCATCTAAAAAAAATAAGGAACCTTGCTGTGCATCTACCCATTCGATTCCTTGTAAGGTAATGGATTCAAAGACTTCAAACAGGCTAGCATCCTTAGGAATTATGACTGCACCGTTGTTATCAGTCATTATAGGGTTGTATAAAGTTTCGTTCAAAGCTTTTTGATCTGTCTAGCTAAAGGTTATTGAGTTTTAAAGATTCTTCACGAAGTTTTTTATTCTCGTCTTCCAGGTTTTTTATTTTCCCCAAAGCACCTATCAATTCTTCTCTGGACATATTTGCAACAATGTGTGAAGCATTCATAGTTTCCTGGGCATTTTTCAGTTCAGAGGAGGAATATGCAATGATAGATTCATAAATTTTGATCATTTCGTCTGCATTGGCCAGCTCTTTTTCGTTTAGTTTGAGAACTTTTTCATAACCACGGATAATTGCATTTTGAGCTTTGATTTGTTTTTGTAGATCTTCGATTGTATCTGACATTTTACCACCTTAAGATAAACTTTTTATTGACAGTATTCTAGCTACGATCTTTATAGAACATGATGGGGATGTAGCTCAGTTGGGAGAGCGTTTGAATGGCATTCAAAAGGTCAGGGGTTCGATCCCCCTCATCTCCAAACCCCTCCATCCATAAGATTTATCATTCCCATTGGAAGAGAGTTGTCAATATTTTTTTATGATTTCACTCAAAAACAACACATTGCAAGTAGAGAGTCTGGGAACGAAAAAGGGCAAGCCAATTGTTTTTATTGGCAATACCTTTTCTACCAGTAAAAAACATGCATGGACACAGTATCTCTACCAATACTTCCCGTTTTATGATTGCCAGACCAAAATCGATGCGAGCCATTTAGAAAAACACCTCTTTCCCTTGCGCAAAACCCTGGAAGATTTTTCAGAGCTTCTTTTGGTATTGCAGGAGGGTTCTATTCTAATGACAGAAACCTTGATGTGTCCCTTTGTGATGCAATTGGCCATGCTACAGCCGCAGAGGGTTGGTTCGATTGTTTTGATTTCGCCTCCTAGTATGTTACAGAAGAGGCGCAATATGTTGCGTTCTTTGGATAGTGATTTTTTTCGTTGGCTTTCTGCGGTGGAGGGTGGTTCTCCGAGCAAACGCTGGCGGCAGTTGTCAGAACGTTCGCGTTTGTTCCGCAATTATTGGAAATCCTGTTCACTTGTGTATTCGCAACAAATTTCTGTACAAAGCTATTTATTCATGGGGATGGAAGACCCCAATACGCTTATGTCTCCAGCTGCTGTGACAAAACTCTTTCCTAAGGCTAGGGTGTTTAAGTTTGATTCTAAGTTGGAGGGTCTAACAGATGAGAGAAGGTTTAAAAAAGTTCTTTATTCTGTGTTGAAACAAGAAAACAAGAGAAATGCTATCATATAATTTTTGTAGTCTAAAAAAAGTGCTCATAAAAGCCTAAAAAGCAAGGCATTTATTGAAAAAGGGATTATTATGTCAGTAAGAAAGGTACTTAAAATAGGGAATCCACTGCTACGCAAGATAAGTGAAGATGTAAGGGAAGATGAAATCAATACAAAAGACTTCAAAAAGTTGTTACGAGATATGTTTGATACAATGAAACACGAAAACGGAGTCGGTTTGGCAGCCCCACAGATAGGTGTGTTAAAGAAAGTGGTAGTTGTTGGGCAAGAGTCGGAACGCTACGACGAGAATACCGGTATGGAACCACATATCATCATCAACCCTGTTATCACAGAATTGGCTCCCCCTGGTAAGGGTTTTTGGGAAGGTTGTTTGTCGGTACCTGGTATGCGTGGTCTGGTCCAACGGCCTAACAAAATCAAAATGGAGTGGTATGATGAAAAGTGGAATTTCTATTCACAAGAGTTGGATGGTTTCCGCGCTATCGTATACCAACACGAATGCGATCACTTGTTTGGTGTTTTGTATGTCGATAAATTGCAGGACCCTAAATTATTCGGATTTGTAGATTCCTTGCCCGATACCGAAGAAGTGTTAGACTGATCCAGGTTATTGTCCAACAAAACTTGAGCAAAACACAAAAATACGAATAGATAAGGTAAGGAATAACAAGCAAGATGAAACGATTCCATTCGATACTACTACATACACTACTCCTCGTTGCCTATTTTTTTAGTGCAAATGCGGCATTGCAAGCGCAACCAAAGACCAAGAAAAAAAATGAGAGGTTGATCCAAGAATTAGTCCAGGTCAAGACGGATTCACCAAAGGATACCATGCGCACTTTTATGTCGGCAATGAATGATTATAGAAAAGGTATGATAAATGGCAACCCAGAGTTGCGCGAAAGAATCCAAGCTGCCATTCGCTGCTTAGATTTACATGATACCCCTTATCTCTTGCGGCAAGAAAAAGGTACGGCAGCTGCCATCTTTCTCAAAGAAGTCATCGATAGGGTAATCTTGATCAACTATGATTTGATCCCCGAAACTCCTGAAAATGACCGTTGGCGCCTCAGAAACACAGAAATTATCATCATCAAGGTCAAAGAGGGCGAGCGTAGCGGGGAGTGGCTCTTTTCTCCAGATACAATTTTTCGTGCTCGTACCTTTTATGAAAAGGCCAAAAAGTACTCTTATCTCGACGGTTCAGGACAGGGAGCCGGCTACAAACCTCCTATTCTTTCACGTATGATTCCGGTATGGTCGAAACGCGTTGTACTGGGCTCGTATCTTTGGCAATGGCTGGGTATTTTAGTAGCGATTGTATGCGGAATCATCATACGCTTTTTATTCGGATTGATTACCAAACTATTTACTATTTTGACAAGTAAGACAGAGACAGATTGGGATGACCGCGTTGCCGAAGCCGTATCTGCACCACTTGGGTATGTTGTAGCCGTTGGCTTTTGGTTTTTCTGTTTGAAGTTCCTTCTCTTAGAGGGGGTGTTGTTAAAATTTCTCAACCTTGTTTTGCAAGTGCAGATCAGTGGTTTTCTGGTATGGATGTTCTACCGACTGACCAATGTTTTGGCTGACTTTTTGGAAGTACGCTACCGTGATGCAGACTCGCATTTTCGCAGCCATTTGCTGCCATTGATCCTGAGAGCTGTCAAAGTACTGGTGGTGGTTTTGGGAGTACTTGTTACCTTACAAAACATGGGTTACAACGTTCTATCCCTACTCGCTGGTTTAGGGATTGGTGGTTTGGCCTTTGCCCTCGCTGCAAAAGATACTGCAGCCAACCTCTTTGGCTCACTGATGATTCTCTTTGACAAACCTTTCAAGGCTGGTGATTGGATTGTGCTAGGAAGCTATGAAGGAGTTGTGGAGGAAATAGGTCTTCGCTCTACTCGCATTCGTACCTTTTACGATTCGGTGGTCTCCATTCCTAATTCTGATATGGCGAATACAAGAATTGACAATATGGGTTTGCGGACCTACCGCAGGATCTTGACACGAATCGGTGTGGAATACGGTACCACGCAAACACAGATAGAAGATTTTATAGCTGGTATTAAGGAAATTCTAACAAAGGACCCCGAAATCCGCCAAGAAAGTTTTCATGTCAACTTTGTTTCTTATGGTTCCTCTAGTTTAGAAATCATGTTGTACTGCTTTCTCAAAGTACCTGGCTATGCACAAGAGTTGGCAGGTAAGCAGAGAATCTATTTGGCTATTATGGGTTTGGCAGAAAAACTCAATATTTCCTTTGCCTTCCCCACACAGACTTTGCATCTGCATACGCAAAACAACATGACAGAAGAATTGCAACAGATCGAGAAGGAACTCAATTCAGGTACTTCTGAAACGAAAAACTAGAGTCGCATAGGGAATACAAATTGGCAGAGGTGCCGGTGTGCAAAGCCAAGCGGTTGTTGTCTATTTAGAGTGGTGTTTGCAGGAAGAGAAATACGGGTTTGATCGTGACCGTGACTATCGTACAGGCTTTATGGGAGTATTGGTGGAAGTAAATTTATCTAAGAGCTAACGAATACTTTCCCAATAACTAAACGGTTCTTGTACCTGCGTGCGAATCGAGAACTTGTATACGGAATCCTTCCGGTGCTATTGCATAGAAACTATTGTGAATTTTTCCCTCTTTGATGGCTGTTACTTCAAAACCATGATTTCGGTAAAGCTCATGGGCAATTGCAATATCGTCATACATAAGATCAAACGATGCATCGCTTGTACCTTCTTCCGTGTTTTCTCGAACCACGATATGTGTTCCGCCACGAAGTTCGAGCACCGCAAAATCTTCCCGGATCATAATTGTACGCACTCCCACAGAGACGAGTCGTTTTGCTGCTGAGCCAGCGTTCTTTGTTTGCAAAAATAGGTGTCCGGTAGCAGCTAAGGGTCGCATATCACTTGCTTTTGGTGAATGGCCATTTACAAAGTAAGTCTTGCCAGAGTCAGAGCCTTCCACAGCCACAATATATGCGCTAGCGACATCGGTGGCAGGAGTGGCCGACTCTATATTTTTCCCTAACGCGATGGCAGTTTCCTTTACCATTGGGGGGCTGACAGCAACGATGCGGTGGTCGTTGAATTCTAGAGAAGCGGCACGGACAAATGTCTCCAACGCGGCATTGGCCATTGCAACTGGAGATGTTCCTGGCCCAGGGTAGTGGGCGAGAAGGCCGGAGGTCAGAACTATTACTCCGTTTGGCTTTAGGTATTTCAGCCCTATACGGGCTAGGCGGATCTGACCCATAAGCTTGTTTTCCAATCCGAGCTTGAATGTTTCCTCTGGACTCGTTTGTAAAGAACCAAAGTGCGCCCCTCCTGTAGTACATACAATGGCATCAACAGGCCCGGTTTGCACAAAAGCCTGTTCGATCGAGTCCGAGTTCATCAGGTCTATAGCAGGTGAAGTTGATCTTGAGAATGGATTCACTTCATGACCTTTTGCCTTGAATGCCTCATTTACCGCTCGGCCAATCGTTCCTGTAGCACCAATCAGTACAATACGTTTCATATACACCTCAAAACAGAATATTTTTTTTCCGTATAGCCGGAAAAGATAGCGTTAATGCACTTATTATTTTAATAAAGCCTGTAAAGTTTGGCAACAATCCTACACTTTTCCAATAGCAATTGTTTATAAACAGTCGTTATTCGGAAACAAAATAAATTTTGACTTCTAATTTTGTAAGAAAGTAGCTTACTGACAGGGACAACTAGGCTAAAAGTTAAGGAATTCAGGAAAATGGAGAAACAAGTTGTAATCGATACCATCCGCAAGGCATTTGCCAATGTCACTTTAGGAGACGGTGTAGGTCTTTGGCAAGGCCAGGCTATTGATGATTATGAAGTGGAAGCGGAGCAGCTGAAACAACGCCAACGGGACGAAAAGCTGGATTGGAGCCGAATCCTCGCAAATGACTTGCAGATATGCCATAGCAGCCTTTCCTTCTTTGATGCAGAAGGAATGCGGTTCCATTTACCTGCTTACATTACCGCAAGCATTACCGATGGTATCGATGACCCTATTTTCCATCTCACGGATCTGAGAGGGTATGCAAAGTCACAGCTAGACATATTGGATACTGAGCAAAGACAGGCGGTTGCGGTCTATTTAGAGTGGTGTTTGCAGGAAGAGGACTATGTATATGATCATGAAAGTATCGAACAGGCTTTGCTGGAGTATTGGTGGGAGTAAACTTTTCTTCTACAAATCATAAATAGAATGGGTACTTTCCTATTAGTATAGATAGTGCTCGCAACAGGCCTAATTGGCTAGAAATTTGTCTGATGGAGTCCAAATTTATAAGGCCTGTAGAGTAGGATGCCAATTATTTACAGCGTGTCCATTAGTAAATAAGTGGTTAATGGACAGGTTCTTATGCAAAAGCCAAGATTATTAAAGTGTGTTTACTGATTCAATTATACAATCTCCAAAAGTATCTTGCAATAACCTTTTACTGGCTTCCGACAATCGAACTTTGCTTTCTATTTTGACCTGTACTTTCTTGCGTTTGTCTTCTGCGATGCTATTGTGAAATTTACTTACTACACTTTGGATCGCCTGGTTGTAATCTTCTTCTAGGAATTCTTCTGTGTATTGAACTTCTAAACGATCAATCTCTGCACTTCGGGATCGCTTGGTTTTTACATCCCATAAAGACAAAATCAGTATCTTATCTTCTTGCTTTTCAAAATAACCATCATTACCAATTACTCCTATAAACGTTTCTACTCCGGTTATAAGATGCTTTCTACCACAACTAGGGATGGGACATTCGCGGTAGGAGTAGAATAAAACTTTCTCTATTTTACTCATTCTGAGGTAGTGTTCTTTGCACAACATAGTTTCTCGAATATATTGTTTATCCTGCTTTTCAAACCGAGAGGCTTTAGACATAGCTAAAAAAAATCTATCATATAGAAGTAATAAAGGGAATGTTGTAAAGAAAGAAGTAAAAAATAGGATATAATCTTCTACATTTGTTTCTCGTACCAATTGGTAACTGATTCCATAAAGGACTGTTGAACTTAGAAAAATCACTAATAGGTTAAAAATGCTATGGCTCAGAGAAAAGGGTTCAAGGCTAGCTAATAATTGTTTGTCAATAGCTTCAAAGTATAAGGTCAAGATAATATAAAGCTGTATCATAGCCGTACACACAATGCTTAAGAAAACCAAGGAAGAGAAAATCAAAATGTTAGTATTAAAAATGGGATGACAGTAGAAGGTTATATTGAAGAAAAAACTTAAGAAAGTACAAAATAGAAAAAAGTAGATTCTTTTTTTTGAAAAATGCAAAGAGATTTTTGTTTCATCATTAGTTGCCCTTACTAAAATTGCAGTTGTAGCATTGATAAGTAAGACACTACTTATTTCTAAGAAAATCAGGAAAGGATTTAGTAGTAACCACATTCTTGCATTAGAATCTACTGAGGAAAATATTTTGGATACTACACCTACCGTTGTTACAAATAATGTAAGGAATAACAAGATGTCTTTAACAAGTGTACGTTTCATTTTTACTGTTGACGCTCAATCTCCCCACTGGTATTGTTGACACAGTAGGTGGTTTTATCAGCTTGAAAGCAAATCTGCTGCCTTTGAAAAACCTCGTTTTTGAGAAGTTTGAAACTCTTAGCTGCAAAAGTTTCTCTAATACCATTGGATGTTTCAACAAACTGTGTTCCCTTATCAAATGTAACACTTATAACAGAAGATATATTTTTATTTTCGTAATAGATGCTATTTTGTCTTTTAAGG
>JBCCIA010000005.1:0-42186 GCA_039028475.1 Spirochaetota bacterium
AAGGTTCTGTACACAATCTACATTCCTATTCTAACCCTACTATGCGGGTTGAGTAAGCTATAAAGTGCAAACAAATGTAATGGGAAACTAAAAAATCAAGAAATATTTAACTTGCCTAAATTCGATATTTACCAGATCCTAGCAGAAAAATTAGATTAAATGAGGAATGTTTGAAAGACTGGGTTCAGGAAAGTTTTAAAAGTAGAAAATGGGCACTTGATATAGTAAATTCCCAGGTAGGCGAGAAAGTTTTTGTTTGCGGATGGGCATTTCGTTTTCGCGACCAAGGCGGGGTGATTTTTGTAGACTTACGTGATAGAACTGGTCTCGTCCAAGTAGTTGCACGTAAGGAAAAGTTAGAAGGTGATTTTAGCCTCGCAGAGCAAATTCGTTCTGAATATGTTTTAGTAGTAGAAGGTACATTGCAAGAGAGGGATGCAGAATCGATCAATGCAAAATTGCCAACGGGAAGATATGAAATCATTATAGATAGAATGGAGTTGATAAACCCTTCCAAAACTCCTCCCTTTCCCCTGGATGAATTTGACGATTCTGGGGAAGACATTCGCTTAAAATACCGTTATCTTGATTTCCGCAAAGACTCTCTAAAAGAGAAGATCATGCTGAGGCATAAGTTCTTTTTCCAAATTCGCAAATACCTCCATGAAAAAGGATTCTTAGAGGTAGAAACACCAATTCTGAATAAGTCTACCCCAGAAGGGGCACGTGATTTTCTCGTACCCTCTAGACTGAATTTTGGTTCTTTTTATGCACTCCCGCAATCACCCCAAATTTTCAAACAGATCCTGATGGTCGGCGGTTTTGAAAAATACTTCCAGATCGTAAAGTGTTTCCGTGATGAGGACTTACGAGCTGATAGACAACCAGAATTTACCCAACTGGATATGGAGTTTTCTTTTGTCGATCAAGAGGATATCATCTCACAAATGGAAGATTTTGTGACCACTGTGTTTAAAGAATCCTTTGGTTTGCAGTTGCCTGCTCCCTTTTTGCGTATGGACTACCAAGAGGCTATGGAATCGTATGGTTCTGACAAGCCTGACATTCGTTTTGGTATGAAGCTATACGATGTATCGCAGATTGTAGAAAGATCTGATTTCCAAGTGTTTTCGGGAGCCATCAAGAAAGGTGGTTGTGTAAAAGCCATTTGTGTTAAGGGTGGTTCTGTCATTTCTCGCAAAGAAATTGAAGAGTATACGGATTGGCTGAATAAAAACTACCGTGCCAAAGGTTTAGCCTATATGAAGCACGGAGAAAATGGTTTAGAGTCTACCATCACCAAACGTTTCACTGCCGAACAACTAGCTGCTATTGCAGGCATGGTTGGCTCAGAAAAGGGAGATATGGTTTTCTTTGGCGCTGATAGTAAAAGCATTGTCAATGCAAGTTTGGGGGCATTGCGAGTGAGGCTGTCTGAAAAGTTTGAGACTCCTGACCCGAATGATTATAAAATGCTCTGGGTAACAAACTTTCCACTCTTTGAGAAGGATGAAACCAGTAAAGAGCTAGTTGCCATTCACCACCCTTTTACCTCGCCGGCTGAAGATTTGCGCGCAAGTAAGGACAGTGTAGAAGACATTAAAAAAAGAGCAGGAGAAATTCGATCTAAGGCTTATGATCTCGTCTTAAATGGCAATGAAATTGGCGGTGGTAGTGTTAGGATTCATGACGAAGAAACCCAAAAGCTCATTTTTGAACTTATTGGTATTGCTCCAGACGAAGCCAATGAAAAATTTGGCTTTCTTCTAGAGGCTTTGCAATATGGAGCACCACCACATGGGGGCATTGCTCTAGGCTTGGATCGCATCTTAATGTTGATGACTAAGAGTTCTTCTATACGCGATGTAATTGCTTTTCCCAAAACACAAAAAGGAACCTGTCTCATGAGTGAATGTCCAGGTCCTGTCGATGAAAAACAACTCACTGAGTTGAAATTAAGGAAGATTTCTATATAAATGGGCAATTCTGTACATAAAAAAAAGGGAGTAGATATGTTCAAATACACATTTTCAAATGAGCTTCTCTATCAGAAAGTATGTGGTATCAATGACTCCCGCTTAAAGCAATTGGAAGAATCTTTACAAGTAGAGATCATTCCCAGAGGAAATTCTTTACTGATAGGTGGAGGAAAAGAAAATGTGGAGAAAGCATTGGATTTTTTCCAAAAT
Organism: Spirochaetota bacterium; assembly: GCA_039028475.1. Classification (GTDB taxonomy): domain Bacteria; phylum Spirochaetota; class Leptospiria; order Leptospirales; family Leptospiraceae; genus JBCCIA01. Next base: position 2,190 of record JBCCIA010000005.1, read on the forward strand.
CTTTCTAAAAACTATGAAAAAAGACCTGACAAACTTGAATTCGATTCGTTTGATTTAAATTATTTGATGAAATCGAGTGATAAAGAAAGCTCGGAGTGGAGTCCGAGTGAGAAAATTTTGACCAGTTTTCGTGGTAAGAACATTTTCCCTAGAACAACCAACCAAGAGAAATATACGCAGAGCTTAATGGAGAATATGATTAGCTTTGCAATAGGCCCCGCTGGAACAGGAAAAACATTTCTCGCTGTCGCTGTCGCTTGTCGCTTGTTGCAAGCCGGGGAAATAGAGCGAATTGTTTTGACCAGGCCAGCTGTAGAAGCAGGAGAATCCTTGGGCTTTCTCCCTGGTGATATGATCCAAAAGGTTGATCCTTATCTACGGCCTATCTACGACGCTCTTTACGAGTGCATTGGCTATGAAAAAACACAAGAATTGCTATCCATCAATAAAATAGAAATCGCTCCGATTGCATTTATGCGTGGACGTACGCTTTCCCACTCTTTTATTATTCTAGATGAAGCACAAAACTGTACCAATGCACAACTAAAAATGTTCCTAACCAGGTTGGGCAAAAACTCTCGTATGAGCGTTTCTGGAGATGTTACACAAGTCGATCTAACACAATCCAACTCCGGTCTCGCAAAAATTGTTGGTCTTTTCAAAAAAACTCCGCAAATTGGTGTTGTTGAGTTTCAAAAAGAGGATATATCCCGCCATCCGCTTGTAGAAATAATCGTAAAAAAATTTGAGACCCTCTAGTTATTAGGTTTATGAAGTTTTTAGAAACCCAAATGGCTTTTGTTACGGACGTACTTACAAAAGTCCGTCCCCTACCTTTCGTACGAAAGCTACAATTTCTGTTAGTTTTTATCACATTAGTCATGGTCACTTCTTTTGAGGCTGTTCCGTATTTGGGATACAAACGATTGGATTTGAGTGACAATGGACCTTATGCTATAGGAAATTTTTCTCCTAAGACTATTGTTTCCTCTAAAGAAATCACTTATAATGATTTAGAAAAAACTAGACTAGAAAAAGAAAAGGCCTACAATACAGCCCCTTATATTTTTGAAAGAGACTATAAGGTACTTGCTGATCTCAATGGCTATATCAAAGAAGATTTTCGCAATCTTGCTATCGTTTCTTCTTTCAAAGATAGTAGTAACCGACAGATCAAAAATCTAATTAGTAAAAATCCCAGATGGAGAAAAAGAAATAAAAAGGACTTAAAAGCCTTACTCCAATCCAAAGAACAAAAGAAAGTCCAAGATATTGTACTAAAAAGTAGCAATACTATTTTTTCCACATATTGTATTTTACGGGAAGTCTCCAATGATCTACCTATCGATAAAATACTCACAATAGGTGGGAATGTGATTAACAAAGGTAGTGCAGATAAGAATTCATTATTAGAGGCTGGGAAAATTTTTCCACGGACTTATATATATGATGATCATAAGTTCTTCTCTAGATTAAAAAGCTCTATCAGCTCTAGATTAAATGCTATGAATATAGGTATATCAGGAGCTATTACACGCCTTAGTATTTCTTATATTTACTCTTTTCCTGCTTGTACTTACAATCCGGAAGAAACAGAAAAAGGCCGCAAAGCGCAAGAGAATAAAGTAACAACAGTGATAAATACCATTGCAGCGAGAGAAACTGTCGTAAGAAAAGGCAAGTTGATTACACCAGAAATTAATAAAAAGCTCAAAATACTCAATGAAAGAGCCTCTAAAGCAAATTTAAGTTCGATCACTTCACTGCTAATGATGCAGATAATTTTTATTAGCATAATAAGTATGTTTTTAAAAAAGTATGACAGGCAACGTCTGAATGATGTCTCTAGTAATGTTATCGTCTTTACTTTAATTTGGCTTTTGACAATCACTACTTTCTTGGTTTCGAGAATTTTTTACCATCCAGATGCAAGTTATGAAAATACGTATTTTTTCACCCTGTTTGTCCCCATTGGCTTAGTACCTCTTTTACTTGCATTTATTTACGACCAGCAACTTTCCATTGCCATCGGTGTTTACCTATCATTGTTCGTATTCATCATTTCTCGCAATAACGCTACTTGTTTCTTCATTGCATTGACAACAACTATTGTGTCTTCGATTTATGGCAAACGACTCACGAAAAGAATAGACTTTATAAAATATGGTTTTGTAATCTCAGGAATCCAAATTCTTGTTGCAACAAGTGGTTATCTAATCTATACCAAATCTTTCTGGGTAGATGAGAGCAGTGGACACTTTTTCAATGATCTAGTCAACTCCAATATGTTTAAGTTGTACCTCGCTTGCACATTGAATGGTTTTATTTGTATAACTGCTGCACAGTTTTTATTGCCTCTCTATGAATATGTTTTTAATATTCCGACAAGATTCAAGTTGATGGAGTTAGCGGATACAGGACACCCCCTTTTGCAAGCATTGTTAACGAGAGCACCCTCTACCTATACCCATACATTTATGGTTGCTGCTATGTCTGAGAGAGCTGCACAGAATTTAAAACTAAATTGGCTTCTTACAAGGGTAGGAGTATACTACCATGATATAGGTAAGATACCTAATGCAGGATTTTTTATTGAAAACCAGCACTTGATTCCGAAGCCAGAAAATGTTGATAAAAACAATCCATCTATTGCTGCGTCTGTTGTTATCAGACATGTTACGGAAGGTATTGAGATGGCAAAAAAAGCCCGTTTGCCGCGGGAGGTAATTGATTTCATTCCAGAGCACCACGGTACTAGTACAATGGCTTTTTTCTACCACAAAGCTCTGGCAGATCTTACTTCGGAACAAAGAGGTAAGGTTCGCAAAGAAGACTTCCAATATCCAGGTCCTAAGCCGCAAAAAAAAGAGACCGGTATTGTGATGATCGCAGATTCTGTAGAAGCCGCGAGCCGTTCTTTGGATGAGGTGACTCCAAAAGCGCTTGATGAACTTATCCAAAAGATCATTAATATCAAGCTAGCGGAGAATCAATTGGATGAGTCCAATCTAACAATTGGGGATTTGGCAATTATCAAAGAATCTTTCAAAGAGATTTTACTTTCTAGCCTGCATTCGCGTCCCAAATATCCTAAACCAGAAGACACCAAGAAACTAGAACAAGATCAAAAAGATAAACCTGCTGCTACCAATATAGCGAAAGTTGACTCACCCGAAGTGAAGCCTAAGAAAACAGTTAGGAAGAAGAGAGCTTCTACAAAAAAGAAAAGTCCAAAATAATGCAGCAAATTACCTTTTCTGATGAATCACCATTGCAGAAAGTTATCTCTGAACAAAATGTTGTATGCCAAATAGCAAAAGTTCTGCAATATTTTAACATAAAAGATAATTATGAAATTATTGTAACTATTTGCAGTGATGCTGAAATACAAATCTTGAACAATCAGTTTCGCAATAAAAATAAAGCTACCGATGTTTTATCTTTTCCTATGACTGATGAAAGTTTTAGTATCCCAGGGCATCAATCACTTGGAGAAGTTGTAATTTCTTTTGAAACCCTACAAAGACAGGCAAAGCAGATTGGCCATGGTGAAAAAGAGGAATTTTATAGATTGCTGGTGCATGGTATCTTGCATTTGCTTGGTTATGATCATGAGACTAGTGCAGAAGCCGAAGAAGAAATGCAAAAGTTAGAAGATGAATGTCTTACTTTGATCTTTCCTCGAAAAAGTGGGGATTCACAAAAAACATTTGACTCCAGTTTAGAATTGAACTCTAAATAAACAAAGTAATTAAAAAGAGGCATTCGTATGCAGGAACCATCATCTCTGAATAGTTCTACCAGGAACACCACTCGTTCTAAAGGAAGAAAAATTATTTTTCTGATACTGTTATTTTTAATCTTGGTTCCTACGCTATTTATTGGTACATCATACGGAATCTGGCTTAATAATAAGAAGCGAGTCGTAGGCAACCTGCAGACTTTTAAAAAAGAAGTTACGCAATCGACAAAAAACTCGGGTATAAAACCGATAAAAATATATGATAAAAACAATGTCTTCATAGGGGAGTTCTACAGGCGCAATTACCGTCCAATAAGGACGGAGAACCTAAAGTCGCATGCCGTTTTTATCTGGGCCTTGCTCGCATCTGAGGACCGTGCATTCTTTGAACATGGAGGCATCAATTACCGAGCGGTTATAAGAGCTATTGGAATAAATCTTTCTAAACTGACCATTAACCAAGGTGGAAGCACGATTACCCAACAGCTAGCTAAGTTGACGCTAAATCTAGGAAAGAGAAGCATCATCAATAAATTGGCCGAAGTTTTTTGTACCTACCACATTGAAGCTACCTACAGTAAAAACGAAATTTTAGCAATGTACGTTAATCAAATTTATATGGGAAGTGGTAATACGGGAATTGAAGCCGCTTCTCGTTTCTATTTTAACAACCTAAAGGCTTCCAGATTAACCCCGGAAGAGGCCGCTATGCTTGTTGGTATTATACCTGCTCCCTCGCTCTATAACCCTGTCCGTAATTTGCGGATTGCTCTGACTCGGCAGAAAAGAATTTTACGTGCAATGGCGAATAATAAAGATGTTAATAAATTTAAGGCAAAAGTAGAAGCTAATTTTGCTAATAAAATTGATGCAAGGATAGTAAAATTTCGTAGAAAGTATATTATTAAAGAATACAAGGATAGTAAGGGGAAAACACGATTTACTAGCAAGCGGATTGCTGCCTCTGGATATGATAGACAATTCGGTAAAAATTTAGCCCCTGACTTTAATGAAACCATTCGCCAATATGTATTGAAACATTATTCAGCGGAAGAGTTAGATAGCAGAGATATAAAGGTTTTTACTAGCCTAGACATAAAAAAACAAAAGATCGCTCAAGCAGCTATGAAAGAGGGACTTGTCAAAGTGAGAGCTAAACTACGGAAAAGACAAGCTGCTTATAAAAAAAAAGGCAATGAAAAAGAGGTCAAACGCGAAACTGAAATTATCAGATCTATGAACGGAAGCCTAATTTCTATGGATCCAGAAACGGGTTACATAGAAGCCTTGGTAGGATCCGAGAAAATTTCTAAAACCTACCGGCTCAACCGAGCAGAAGCTGCTCTAAGGCAACCAGGTTCAGCGATAAAGGGTTTGATTTATACCCTTGCTTTAGAGAAAAAGATCATTACTCCTTCCACGATAGTGAATGATGAGAAAATTAATATTAATGGCTATTCACCAAAAAATTGGTACCGAAGTTATAAGGGGCCTATTACTGCAAGGCAGGCCTTAGCACAATCTGTAAATACGATTCCAGTGAAACTTTTACAAGAAATCGGAGTAAATCTTTTCTTGCACAAACTTTCTGAGATATTATCTGTTGATTATAAAATCTTAGAAAAACGAATGGGAAATAATTTGTCACTAGCTTTAGGAGCAGGTGAGTTAACTTCTATTGAGTTAGCTACGATTTATGCTACCCTTGCTAATGGTGGTAGAAGAATAAGACCTAAAAGGATTATTAGAATTGAAGATAAACTTGGTAAAAATATTTATAATAATGATGAAGACATACTCGAAGGTACACCAATACTAGATCCAGTAGCTTGTGCAATGGGGATAAATCTATTGCAAGCTGTTTTGTCACCAGAAGGAACATTTCCAATCCGGCTAAATGAGAAGCAGTGGTTTCCTATGGCTGGGAAAACAGGGACAGTGCAAAGTCCTAAGAGTGTACGGAAAAAATGGAGCTATCGGAAAGGTGTGCGTGATGCTTGGTTTGTTGGCCTGTTTCCTGGAATTGTAACAGCTATTTGGGTGGGCAACGATAAGGGTGCACCCTTTCCTGGCTCGGGTTCTGGGGTTAGCGGCAGAATTTGGATACAGTATGCTCGTTCTTTGAAGCAGTTAGAGCTGATGAAAGGCGATACGATTGTTCCAAAATTGGTTGATGGCTTTACCAAGGTAGACATTTGTGGTGATAATGGCAAATTGTTGAAAGACTATCCTGAATGTGAAAACCCTGTATATTCGCAATACTACTATTCTGGTGAGGAACCAAAAGATGAAGATTTTGCAGATGGAGAAGTTGTACAAAATCCTAATTTAAATGCCAATGATGAGCCTGTGGAAGAGGGAATTATATTAGAAGAGAATAAATCTTCATCGCAAGAAGATTTGTTTTCAGAAGACGATAATCTTATACAACCTTTTGATGTAGATGAGGAAGAACCGGTAGCACCAAAAACTCCGAACAAGCCAGAACCCCTTGCAGAGGAAGAACTACCGCAAACAGACAAGGAAACGACTCCAGACAATGAGAGTTTTCTGGATTCCCTGGAGAGTAGTACGCAATAAAATCTCATCAAAAAAGGTATTGCTTTGGGTTTGCTAATTCTTTAACTTTATTTGATAGTAAATAGTTTTCATTCAATGACCAGAGGTAAACCCAAGGAGCATCTTTTTTAAGAATGCCTAATGTCTGCCAAAACAATTGTTCTTTTTCGTTTAGAGAAATTTTTTCTTGCTGCAATTTTGATAACAGGTTGTCCACTTTTGTATTTTTATAAAAGGAACGATTCCCCCCACTGCCAAAACTATTGGAAGCAAACAATGGATCTAGAAAGTTGATTTTGGAGTCGTAATCGATGTACCAAGTTAGTAGAGTTAAATCACCCTTCCCTTGTCCATTCTGTTTATAGAAAATAGCTTTTTCCATTGGATTTAGCTTTACCTGTAGACCTAAGTCCTTAAGAAATTGCACAATACTAGCTCCTTTGGCCTTATTTTCGTCATCAGCTTTCATTCGGAAGTCTAAAGTTTGTTGTTTTATTTGTGGATAACATTTAGATTGTTGTAACAATTTGTGTGCTTTTTGTAAATTATAAGGGTAAAAGTTTTCTCGTAGCTTTACTGCATTTAGTTTGTCTTTGACTATATAACTGCTTGGTACCGGTCCATAGGAGAACTCTGCCTCTCCTGCAAAAATTTTATCTATGATCAGACGTTTGTCAATTGCATAGTTTATAGCTTGGCGAAAAAATCTATCGAAGCATGGTTTGCGTTGGTTGATTGCAACGTATTGGATAGATCTACTGCGGATTTTTTGAATTTCATGTTCTTTCGCGACTGTATGATCGATTAGGAAGTAGGGAATTTTCATTGCATCTAGCTTTTCTTTAGAAAATAGATATATACCAATAGAAGATTCGGCAACGACTTTCAGGGTGATTTTTGCGGGGATGGCAGTTGGAGAGAGGTGGTATGGATTCTTTACTAGTACTAAAGAATCATTTTTATGCCATTTTGCAAGATAATATTTGGCTGCAGATAGAAACTTTTGTTTTGTTTCGAATTGTCGCTGCGAATAAATCGTCGCAGGTGGCAAAGATAGGAGTGCCAAGGCTTTTTCTGTGGGAATCGTTATTGTCAGATAAAACTGTTGGGAATTTACAGCCTGTATCTCTTGTAAAAATTTGTATTGGCTTCTCTTTGGCCCTGGTGTATTGCGCAATCTTTTGAGAGAAAATACAACATCTTTTGCTAGCAAACTTTCTCCATTGGGAAATTTTACATCTTTGAGTGTAAATAAAATCTTTTGTTTAGACTCCTTGGTATAGCTACTGATCAATTCTGCAATTGGCTCTGCATTTGTGTTAGTACGAAAGAGACCTGTGTATACCAATAGACTCAATTTTTGTGAAGTTAGATCGGTTGCAAAAACGGGATCGACTTTTGTAGGATCAGATGGGATAGATATAACCAAATGTTCTTTTACATTTGACTCTTTGCGATAACAAGAAAAAAGCAGCAGAGTGAGTAAAACGAATACGAACTTTGAGAAAGTTTGCATTATTAACCCATTGGGTAGGGAATTCTCTTGGATACCTCATCAATTTTTCGCATTACATCTTCTGATAATACGATTTGATTTGCTTGTAGACTCTCTTCCAATTGATCTGGTGTTGTCGCGCCTACTAAAGTAGATGCAACAAAGTCGTGTTGTTTACTCCATGCTACCGCCAATGCGCTTACGCTGATATTCAATTCCCGCGCGATTTTCATATATTCGGCTGTCGAAATAATCGTTTTCTCATTTAGATAACGGCTAACTTGTTTCTTTTGTCTCTCGGCAGATTTCGCATACTTGGAAAAGCGAGAATTGCTTGGAGGAGCATCTACATTGTACTTTCCAGTCAAAATACCACCAGCAAGCGGAGAATAAGCCAATAAGCTAACATTTTCTTTACGGCAAACCTCAGCTAAGGCATCTTCGAAGCGTCGGTTTAGTAAACTGAAATTGTTTTGTATGCTTTCATAGCGTACCAAGCGGTGCTTTTCTGCTGTCCAGAGATTCTTCATTAAGCCCCAAGGGGTTTCGTTGCTACAACCAACATAACGCACTTTTCCACTATTCACAAGTTCGCTCAAAGCAAATAGAGTCTCTTCTTGTTGCATATCTGGATCTGGCCAATGTACTTGGTAGAGGTCGATGTAGTCGGTTCCTAAGCGGATGAGACTTCCCTCTACAGCTTTAATGATATTATTACGATCTAGGGCTGTTTTTCCTGAGCGAACGGGTGGTACGAACCAACCGTGTCCGGGGCCGCAGACTTTGCTTGCCAAGATAATGGAGTCTCTTTTTTTATTGCGCATCCATTTGCCAATAATTTCCTCCGTTCGGTAGACCCATTTTTCATCTGGAGGAACCGGATAGATTTCAGCAGTATCGAAAAAATCAACTCCCGCATCGTATGCTTTGTCCATAATGCGAAAACTGGTAGTTTCATCGCAATTAGAACCAAAAGTCATGGTTCCCATACCAATTTCGGAAATTACAATGGCAGACCTTCCCAATCTTCTCTTTTTCATAGCATACCTTCTCGAACTTTAGTGTCTAAATACTAGGTTTTTTCAAAGTTTGATAAAAGAAATCAAAAAATATAGTATTTTAAAGTGATTGCATACTATTTATATACCGAGCAAAGATGGTAAGAGTTATATTTGGTAGTTTTGTCAGAAAGAGTGTTTAGTGTAAGTTTCGCTGAGATAGGCGAATTTGTTTTAACTTGTTACGTATCATTTGTTTCTGCTTTGGAGATAGTTGTTGTAGGTGTTCAGATTCTGAAAGGCTTGCAGGTTGTAGGCTTTCTTGTAAGAGTAGAGCCGATGTTGTTTCATCTAAATTTTCATCATTCTGTTTGCAGTATAAAATACAGGTTACGAAAAGTAGGTATACGAAAAAGTTCTTAATCTTTAGCAAGCCCATAGGTTATAAATCACTCCAATAGTAGACATATATAGTACGATGGTAAACCTTTACGATTTTATTCCACCTGTATCTGGTTATCTTCTCGTAAATTCTCATTGTATAGATCGGAGAAGAGGTGTATTTTCTCGTGTTCTTTTTCTTTTTCCCAGGTATATACTTTTTTACGTAGTTGTGGAGTTTGCCCTTCTACAGTAGCGACTAGCTTGTATTTGGTTTTTTGGCGTAATTTCTCTGGCTCTTTTTTCAAGATAAATTTCCCTGCTCGGATCGTCTCTATGATATGTACAAAAAATGGATCTTTTTCTACTCGCGAGAGTTCCTGCATGGCATAGTAAAAGGGGGTGAGACCTTTATAAAACCAATCTACAATTTTATTTTTCCCTGGCCGCCAAAGCTGTTCGATGTTAAACTCAGTTTCTGTAATAAATGATTTCCCCTGGAAAGGTATTTGTAATTTTCTACATTGGGAATGCAACTCGTGGTTGAGAGGCCATTCGTTTTTGCCATCAAAATCTACTTCCATCCAACGAATCCAGGCTTTTTTCTCTCGCATGGGTAGTTGTGGGATGAGGGCAAAGAGGTATTTCTGTTCTTTAAAAATTTTTTCTGTGGCTAAAAATTCCATGACTTCAAGAGGAATCATAAAAGAGTTTTTTTGCCATTCCAAGACATAGGGATTTTCTCGTAAAAATGTATAATCGCTTGGAACTTCATCTGCTTCGATGTCACCAAATTGGGTGATGAGAAATACTAGAGATAGCAACTCGGTTCGTTTCAAAGCGGCTAGGTCTGTAATCATATCCTTCTTACTACGTAAGGCGTTTTGCAATAGGGTATATTGCTGCCTTTTGACCTGCCCTTGTGAGAGGATGATGCCAAACTTCTTTGAAAAACTACGAATGGCGTCTTTACGGATTTGTGATATATTTCCTGAAATTGCGAATGGCATATTATTTTAGTGCTCGGTATCCAATGTCCTTGCGGTAGAATGTATTTTTCTTAGGGAGTAATTGCAAGTAAGAATAGTTTTTCTGCAAGGATTCTGCTAAGTTTTTTCCTCTAGAAGTGATCCCTAGTATTCTACCACCGCTAGAGACAAGCTGACCTTGCTCTTGTTTGGTGCCTGCATGGAAGACAACAACCTCTTCTGCTTTCGGGAGTGGTAATGGAATGTTTTTAGGATAGGAAGCAGGATACCCCTCGGCAGCTAATACAACCACAGAGGCGATTCCCTCGTGCATTTCTATCTTATGCCCTGCGAGTTCTCCTTTGCAGGCTGCTAGTAGCAGAGATAGCAGATCTGATTTTAGTAATAGTAGCAATGCTTGTGTTTCTGGGTCTCCAAAGCGACAGTTAAATTCTACTACTTTGGGTTTGCCTGCCGTGTCGATCATTAGGCCGGCATAGAGTAAACCCCGGTACGGTTGTCCTTTTGCTTGCATATACTCTAGCACGGGTTGAAATATTTGTTTTTGGACTGTGCCAGTGATTTCTTCTGTTACTAGGGGAGTTGGTGCATATGCTCCCATTCCACCGGTATTTGGCCCTTTGTCTCCTTCAAAAGCTTTTTTATGGTCTTGCGCAGCTGGAAATGTTAGAAAGGTTTTGCCATCACATAGGGCAAAGATAGATGCTTCTTCCCCTTCCATAAATTCCTCAATGACTACAGTAGAGTTTTTCCCAAATTTGCCATTCAAAAAGATGTCTTGTAGAGCTTTTAAGGCAGTGCTAAGGTCAAAGCAAACCGTAACCCCTTTGCCCGCAGCCAAACCGTCTGCTTTGATGACAATAGGGGGACCTTCTTGCTTTACATAGGCTTCTGCAGCTGTGTATTCAGAAAAGTGTTGGTATTTGGCAGTAGGAACTCCTGCTTCTTGCATGACTTGTTTGGCAAAGTTCTTCGAACCTTCTAGTTGGGAGCAGTACGCGGAGGAGCCAAAGCAAAGGACTCCTATCTCTTCCATCCAATCGACAACGCCATCTACCAAAGGATCTTCCGGGCCAACAACAACGAGATCGAAGCCTTGTTGCTGCACGCATTTCTGCACAGATTGCTTATCTTTGAGATTCATGCTTTGTGGCGCTAGCACTTCCTCGCTAGGAAAACCACCATTGCCTGGGTACACTTTTAGTTCTTGCAATAGAGGTGATTGCTTTAATTTGTAAGCTATTGCGTGTTCTCTGCCACCGCTGCCCAATACTAATACTTTCATCTTAAGCATCTCCCAACTTTGCAAAACCTTGCTCAACTACTTGTAACTTTTCTCGTATCGCATCCCGTTTTTGTTTTTCTTTTTCAATGATTTCAGCTTTAGCCTTGGCAAGAAAGCCTTCATTGCTGAGTTTTTTTTCCACTTTGTCTAAGTCTTTCTGTAAGGCTTCCTGTTCTTTTTGCAAGCGTTGTCTTTCCTTGGCAAAGTCGATCAAACCAGCTAAGGGTAGGACAATTTCTCCCATAGAGAAAGAGGAAGTAGAGTCCGTTTGGGCAACTCGGTACTCGGGCAGGATTTGCAATGACTCTGCTTTTGCCAGTTGCAAAATGGCAACTTCCTGTTCTGCAATCAAAGTTTTCACTTCTGCCGACTGGGACTTCAAAATCACTTGGCACTTTTTATGTGGAGCAATGTTTAGATCAGCCCGGATAATGCGTATTTGGGTGACAATTTCTTGTAGGGTATTGACTGTTTTGATATCTTTCTCTCGTTCCGTAAGATCTATGGTTGTTACCCAAGGGGAAGTAATGAGCGAGTCTGTTGCAAAGGCCTCATTGATTTCTTCGGTAAGAAATGGCATGAAGGGGTGTAGCAGGGAAAGAGCTGAAGTCAATGTATAAACCAAAACTTGTAATGCCTGTTGTTGTGATTCAGGAGAATGCTTGCCATAGATACGTGGTTTGACTAGCTCAATGTACCAGTCACAGAAGTCTCCCCAGATAAATTCATAAATTGCAGTTGCCATTTCGTAAAAATGGTACTGCGAGTAAGCCTTTTCGTATTTTTCAATGCAGAAGTTTAGTCGTTGTAAAATCCATAGATCTGTTGATTCTACTTTTTCGAGTGCAAGAGGTTGTAAAGTAAAGTCTTCCGGTAGATTCATTAATATGAAGCGACTGGAGTTCCAAATTTTGTTACAGAAAGAGCGGTAGCCGTCCAAACGCTGTTCATCAAAAATGACATCTTTGCCTTCTGGCATTGTTGCAAGGAGGAAGAAACGAAACGAATCCGTACCGTATTTTTTCATCATTTCTAAGGGATCTACCGTGTTGCCTTTGGATTTGCTGAACTTTTTTCCATCCTTATCTCGTACTAATCCATGGATAAGAACTTTGTGGAAGGGAACAGCATCTTGGAACTTAAGTCCCATCATAATCATCCGTGCTACCCAAAAAAAGATTATATCAAAACCAGTCACCAAAATCGCATTTGGATAGTATTTCTGTAAGTCTTCGCTTTGTTCGGGCCATCCCAAAGTGGAAAAAGGCCACAAACCAGAAGAAAACCAGGTATCTAACACGTCTTCATCTTGACGAATGTCCGTAAGTTCGCACTTTTTGCCCATTGCTTGGAATTGTTTCAGAGCATCTTCGTGGCTTTCTGCAATTACCATTGTGTCATCTTTTAAGTAATACGCAGGTATACGATGTCCCCACCAGAGCTGGCGTGAGATGCACCAATCACGAATATTTTCCATCCATTCAAAATAGGTCTTTTCCCACATTTTGGGAATGAACTGGATCTTTTCATTGCGAACCACTTCTATGGCTTTCTTTGCTAAAGGCTTTACATTTACAAACCATTGTGTGGAGAGGTATGGTTCTACAATGGCACCACTTCTTTGGTTGTGGCCTACAGAGTTTTTATAATCTTCTATTTTCTCGATCAGATCTAATTTTTGTAAATCTTCCACGATTCGTTTGCGGGCTGCAAAGCGTTCCATCCCTTGGTATTTGCCAGCTTTTTCGTTTAGCGTAGCGTCTGGGTTCATTATGTTCATTGGCTGTAAGCCCAATCGTTTGCCAGCCTCGTAGTCATTGGGATCGTGGGCAGGGGTGATTTTTACCAGTCCTGTTCCAAAATCTTTTTCGACAAAGCTATCGTATAGCAAGGGGATTTCCCTGTCTGTAAGTGGGAGTTGTAACTTGGCATCTTTGAGTTTTTGGTAACGTGGGTCATCTGGGTGGGCACAGACTGCGACGTCTCCTAACATAGTTTCTGGACGAGTAGTGGCGACAATTATATATTCGGAACTGCCTATGATTGGGTAACGAATGTGGTATAAGAAACCTTGTTTTTCTTTATACTCTACTTCAATATCAGAGATGGCAGTTTGTGTCTTAGGACACCAGTTGATGATACGTTCACCGCGGTAGATCAGTCCTTCTTGGTATAAGGATTGGAAAACTTTGTATACTGCGTGTGAGAGTCCTGCATCTAAGGTGAAGCGTTGGCGTGACCAGTCGACACTTTCACCTAGCAAACGCTGCTGTTTGGTAATCTGTCCTCCCGAGCTTTCCTTCCATTCCCAGGTTTTTTTTTCAAATTCTTCGCGGCTAAAGTCTTGTCTTTTTTTGCCTTCCTTTGCCAACTCGCGTTCTACGACCATTTGTGTCGCTATGCCAGCATGATCCATACCTGGAAGCCAGAGAGTGTCTTTACCTTTTTTGCGTTCAATTCGCACAATGACGTCTTGGATTGTGTGGTTGAGTGCATGACCGATATGTAGAATTCCAGTCACATTGGGAGGAGGAATCACGATGCAAAACGGTTCTTTGCCGTTCCCATTGGGTTGGAAAGAGTTATTTTCTTCCCAATAACGTATCCATTTTTCTTCTACTTCTGCTGGTTGGTACCTGTCACTGATTTCTTTTTTCATGGCATTTGTAAAAGTTTAGTTTTTTGAAGTAGGACGAGCGGTCAATCAATATAGATCTTGCAAGTTTTGCAAATTGTATTTTCTATACTGGACACAGCTAGGTTCTACAATGGTTTGGACAGGGAATTTCTCACAAGAAGAAGTTAGCATTTTTTGTATACATTTGATACCTAAAATTCGCACTGTAGGGTTTTGTCTGGCAACCTTTTGCGGTAAATTTTTATGCAATTTATCCATACATTTTAGGTCTGCTAAACTTCTATATTTTTTAGGAATCGTCCTGTAGAAAGATTCGTAGCAATGCTCTATTTTTTGGCATAGTAGGGGGATACTTTGCTCTAGAAAGTCTTGGTACTTAGCTATACTTACCTCTTGCCTTTTGGTGCAAAACAGTAGGTTGAAACAGAATAAAAAAAGTAAAGTAGGTTTTGCTTTGTTTAAAAAGTAGAACAATTCATTTCTCCTGGACGTGCTAAATAGGTGAGAATCGACTGTATCAAACGTTTTTTTCTTGTACCTATCTCTGTGTGGGACTTAGTTTCTTCGTACAAACCTTGGCTATGTGTTTCTAAAATGCTACTGTTGAATAGCAAAAAAAATGACTCTGACCAAGTGCTACGCAATCCTTTTCCGTACCATACTATATAGCGTTTAACCTCTTTTCCACTGTGTGTAATTGATTTTTCTGGTAGTTCTTCTACTTCATCAAACATCATTTCTAAAAGTGGTACAAAAAACACTGGTGATTTTTCACAAATATTATCTTGGATATGGAATATCAAATAATCTTTGCCAGTTTGCATTGTCTGGAAGTATGAGTAATGGTTTTTTTGCAGAATATTCATTGAGTTTACAAAAGGCTTATCTGTGAGATACCAACTGGCAATCGAAGCATCTTGGTAATTATTCGCGAGTAGTGTTGCATTTGGATATTTTTCTTTATGAATTTTTTCGATCTCTTGTATTGCTTGTTTGTAGCCAGCGAATTTTAGAGAGATATCTAAGTTGGCAGGTAACTTTAAGGAGAGTGATTTTCCTAAAGATTGAGAGAATAATAAAAGAATATTCATGAGTATAGCTAGCCCTAAGCCAGAATGGTATACTATTTTTTTGAATTTATGCGATTCTTTCCATGTCTTTCCTAAATTTGCTCCTATAACTAGAGCCATAGCTGGATAGGCTGGAAAAACCCAATTCGCTTGGATAACCCGCTGGTTTGACATAAGTAAGAAAAATAGTGGAAGGACTAATGAATTTGTAAGTAAAAAATTATATACCCTTTCTTCTACTGTTGTTGTTTTTCGAGTAGATTTTCCAAAGAGCTTTTTTGCTTGTTGGTACAAACCAATAGTGGTATTGTATCCAAACAAAAAAAGCCAGAAAGGTGTAAAGGTGAATAGCTGCCCAGCAATGTAAACTCCTGTAGAAGATTTACTACTAACATTGCCTCCTGAAGAGCGTAGGTGTACGATGGCGTCGATATTGTCCCACTCGTTTTCTATATTCCAGTATAGCATGGGGGAAACAACGATAGCACCAAGAATAATTCCTATGTATAGGTGGGGGTTTTTCAATAAGCGGTATTCGCTTGGAGTGAATACCAACCAAAGCAGCATGGAAAAGGCGAAGAATACCATCGTATGTTTTCCTAAAAAACCAATTCCTAGTATAAGGAAAAGGAGATACAATAGCCAAGCAGAGCGTTTTTCTTGTTGCAAAAAGCGTATCACTGTATAAAGAGCACCACACCATGCTAATAGCAAAACGGAGTCGTGCACAAGTAACATGGAACCTAAGAAAAAACCAGGTGTGAGTAGTATGATAAGTACGGTTGCTAACCTTTGCAGTTTCTCTAATCCTATCAGTACAGCAGTTCTGTCTACCAATACTATGCTAGCACAAGAGGCGCAGGCAGCTGCTAACTTCAAAGCAAAAAAGTTCTCCCCGAAAATTGTTGTGAATAGACGGATGTATAGAGCAATACCAGGACCTTGGTCGTAGTAGGATGCCTGCAAATCACGCGACCAAATCCAATAGTACGCTTCATCAGGAATGATCTCCATTTGTAAGGAATAGATAAACTTGATGAGGGAAATGGTGACAATTAGTCCAAAGACCAGCATAAATAGAAACGAAAAAAAATCCCCTAGAATCGGCAATAGATTTTTTATTTGTAGTACCCTAAGTTAGGACAAACAAGCTCTCTGCAAGATTTGATTGCTAATATTTGCTTGGATCAATAGTTTGGCTACTGCGGATTTACAAACTCACTGATTGAGTGAATTAGCTTTTATGAAATACCAAAAATTACTAGAGCAAACCTACCAGGAAGTCCAACAAATTCCACAGTCAGGAACGGTAGCAAGTTATATACCAGAGTTGGCGAAGGTCTCTTCTGAGCATTTTGCAGCTCATCTTTGCACCGTGAAGGGTGGGAGTTATTCTGTGGGATCTTATGCTACTAAGTTTTCGATCCAGAGCATTGCCAAAGTTTTTACCATTTCGCTGGCGTTTGAAATGCTTGGAGATGAAGTTTGGCAGCGGGTTGGTGTCGAACCTTCAGGAGACCCGTTCAATTCGCTTGTACAATTAGAGTATGAAAACGGTATTCCCAGGAACCCTTTTATCAATGCGGGTGCTTTGGTTGTTGCAGATATTTTGTTGCAACTTTTAGACGATCCTTGGGAAGAGTTCCTTTTTTTTATTCGGAAATTGGCTGGGAACGATAGGATTGCTTACAATGAGAAAGTCGTTCTATCGGAAAGCCAGCATGGTTTTAAAAATCGAGCCTTGGTAAATTTGATGAAGTCTTTTTCGAATATACGCAATGATTTGGATAAGGTTTTGGACTTTTACTTTCATGTATGTTCTATCGAAATGTCTTGTGAAGAACTCGCAAAGACTTTTCTTATCTACGCTAGGCATGGCAAATGTCTCTTGTCTGATGAAAGAGTTTTAGCTGTAAGAACTTGCAAACGGATCAATGCGATTATGCAGACCTGTGGGTTTTATGACGAGGCTGGGGAATTTTCTTTTCGTGTAGGGCTTCCTGGTAAGAGCGGTGTGGGTGGGGGAATTGCGGCATGTCACCCTCATAAATACAGTATTGCCGTATGGTCTCCTCCGCTTAACCCCAAGGGGAACTCGTTTAAAGGTATGAAGTTTTTAGAACTATTCACTTCCAAATCAGAACTTTCTATATTTTAGGAGCAAAGCATGGGGTTTTTTCAATACAAACAAGAGCAGTTTCTTCCGGCAGATCTAGACGTTGTGTGGGAGTTTATTGCGTTTCCCCAAAACCTAAAGAAGATTACCCCGCCACATATGGGTTTTGACATTATGGGTGACCCTCCGAAAGAGATGTATCCAGGAATGATCATTGAATACCGGATCAATCCGTTTCCTATCTACCGCACTGTTTGGGTAACAGAAATTACACAAATCCGTGAGAGGGAGTTTTTTATCGATGAACAGCGAGTTGGCCCTTACAAGCTATGGCACCACCAGCATACGGTTGAAAAGGTAGATGGAGGAACTCTGATGAAAGATATTGTCAGTTACCAGCCCCCCTTTGGTTTTTTAGGAACCATGGCTAACTTTATCATCGTTCGGCGCAAAATAGAGAGTATCTTTGCTTATAGAACGCAGGCTTTGGATAAGATATTTTCTACTGAGTAAGTTTACTCTACAGTAAAGTCTAATATTTGATAATGAAATTCACTACAAACTGTTTTCCTCTGGTTGTGTTGCCTATGCGAGGAGTGCCGTATGTATTGTATGGGACTATATCGGCTGTATTGACATTATCTGAAAAAGAGCTGCTCGCTGCTTGTCCAATAGGCAAAGCTCCCACAGCTACTGTGGAAACTGTTCTCCAGACTGTATGGGCATGTCCTTGGAATTGGTCATTTCTATGGGAACCTAAACTTAGCGTCTCGTTTTCCGTATACTTTGTAGAGGTTCCAAACCCAGTTGGACTGGCTGCTCTACTATCGGGTACATTGAAAGTAGTAGAGCCGTCTCCACTTCCCCAAGTTGTCCCAATAATTGTGAATAGATCAGCGTATGTTGTGCGAGAAACTGCTTGTCCTTGGCAAAGTAAAAAACCTGTTGGTGCTGTGACACCAGCATAGGATAAAATTGTTCCCTTAGGGATTGTACTTAAGCTATTTGTATTGATACTTGTTAGATTTGTTTGTACCTCGGTATTTAAGGATTCAATAGCAGTTTTGAGTGTGGTAAAGTTGTCATTGATCTGTGAAGAACTGACTGTACTGCCAGATGTGAAAGTATTGAGTGTTCCCACAGAAACGGCGAACAGGTAACTTAAAAATAAACCTGTTCCCAAGCCTATACCAGCAACAACCCAAGATGTAAATTTGTTGAATAATTTTCGAGTCATATCTTTCTCCATATCTTTAGTTTCCTACAAAAGTGGTTTCCTAAGTACTTTGTTACTTACAAAACCACTTTTGCTTTTATCCTACTTTTCGTATTAGTAAGCGATTGTGGGCTTTATTATTATGCAGACCCAGAGGGGCACCCGAATCTTGGACAGCTTTTATAGTAACCACATCTCCTTTTTTGAGGCTAAACTCATCTTCAATGGAACAAATCCCCCAGTTTACAGAATTAGAAGAAGCAAGTAGATCCGAGCCATAAGACACCAAAATGCCATTCACCCAAATAGATATCCGTCGAGGACCAACAGGATGTTTCATAAATTGGAGGAATACTTTTATGGAGTATATACCTGCTTCTGGTATTGTGTAGTCTCCTGTTGTTGTGTTATAAGCTGAATGCGTATCATAACTTTTTTGGTCGAACACTATTTTTTCCTCAACTCCATTAGGAATTGGCAGACTGGACTCAGTCGTATATTTGCAAGCGATAGTTTCGTTTGCACTAAGAGTTTCTATCGCAGTTTTCAGTTTAGTGAAATTATCATTGATTTGTGAAGAACTGACAGTACTGCCAGATGTGAAAGTATTGAGTGTTCCTACAGAGACAGCAAACAGATAACTTAAAAATAAACCTGTTCCCAAGCCTATACCAGCAACTACCCAAGATGTAAATTTGTTGAATAATCTTCGAGTCATGTGTTATTCTCCTATATATTCGTATTATAAAAAAAGTGGTTTTATAAATACTTTGCCACTTACAAAACCACTCTTATTTTTATCCTACTTTTCGTATTAGTAAGCGATTGGTGGCCTTATGATTGTGCAGAGCCAGAGGAGCACCTGAAGTTTGGACAGCTTTTATAGTAACCACATCTCCTTTTTTGAGACTAAACTCATCTTCAATTAAGCAATGCCCCCAGTTGACAGAATTAGAAGAAGCAAGTAGATTCGTGCCATAAGCCTCCAAAATGCCATTTACCCAAATAGATATCCGTCGAGCACCAACAGGATGTTTCATAAATAGGAGGAATACCTTTATGGAATATATCCCTGCTTCTGCTATTGTGTAGTCTCCTGTTGTTGTGTTATAAGCTGAATGAGTATCATAACTCTTTTGGTCGAATAGTATTTTTTCCTCGATTCCATTAGGAATTGGCAGATCGGACTCAGTCGTATATTTGCAAGCGATGGTTTCATTGACAGTGATACTGTTGGTTGGATTTCCTATTTCTGCTATGAAAAAGTAATTAAACCCCCCATCTTCATTGTACGGCATACTTGTCCCGGATGATTGGAATGCTCGAAAATCGATTTCATCCCCTGCTTTTAAATATCCAAATAATGTATTATTGGATCCTATAGAATAACTACTATTCGCTCTTGAGCCTGTTTTAGAACCGACTTCTCCATTGACATACGTAGCTATATATGTATCAAAGCTTGTTGATCCAAACATAATAGAAGCGTAGCATATATAAAAGCCAGATTTGGGAATGATTGCTTTATGGCTGTTGCTATCCCAAATATTATGTGTATCATTTACAATGTTCGATACAGGAACTGTTTGGTAAGTACTGGAAGCGGTGTGAGAACCAGAGGCTCCGTATGCTGAAAAGGCTACACTTCTTTGGCTATCCCCTTGCACTGCAGTTACCGTAGAACCCCAACCTGCTACTGGATAACTAAATTTAGCACTGATATGGCCTGTAGGATCATGCAAAGGAAAGTAACTGCTACCAATAGGTTCTGTATAGTTAGTTTCAGTAAGTATATAGAGTATTACATTATTATCATCATAAAAGCCGACATAGCCAACTCCAGAACTACTAGCTAAATTTTCGGCAATGTGTACTGCTGAGGAACCAAGCAATTCAAGACCTGTTTTATCATTATTAGGTAAATAAGTGTTATTTTTAGGAAATGGTATAGAAAATAAATAATCCCCAGATCCTTTTGTTCCTACAGAAGTCCTTTCAATAGAAAACATTACCTCACAGTCAGAGCCATTCCGTCGCCAGTATGCTTTTTTATTGTGAGTCCCGAGAGTTGGATTTGTAGCTGTAGCAGTTACCTGTAAATCATACTCTTGCCAATCCGTAATAATAGCCCCTACGCTTTGTTGCGGTTCCCAAACTCTCACATTGTTAAAAACAAAACTCCACTCTCTTGTTGAATCTGTAGCTATGTGAAAGCAGAGTCTATAGTTTACATTTTCTATATGAGTTTGAAAGGTAGTTAAAAATCTTCCCGTTAGTTTAGAATCTAAGTTTTCGAAATGGACGTTGCTAGGTTCTACTACCTCACCAGAATCTATATCAATAATGTAGCAAGTTAAGTCTTCTGTTTGGTAATCTCCACTATGTACTTTATAATCTACTGAGATTTGCAAAACTCTGGCGTTGTGCCGTGGTTCAATAGTAAAGTCATACGAAATTCCTTCGCCGATATGACTTGCGAGACCTGGTTTGGTAATTTGAAAGTCACCGGTTCCCGATATCGGATTTGTGCTATTGCGGGCAAAACCAATGTCGGGACTTCCCCCTTGCCCAGTCGTTGGCTTGCTTCCACTTTCTTGGTATGCTTGCCAATTGCTTACATTGCTGTCATAATTTGCCGAAGTATCTTGGATATAGTTTGATTCTATGTTAGAAGTACCACCATTTAGTTGTACCCAGCCTGATCCACTATCCCATTCCAAATTGTTTTGGCTTTTTCTCAAACGCTCTATTTGTTCTATTTCTATTTTAGTTGGCATATAATTCCTCTGTATCTTTATATTTATACAGTAGTATAATAGTTATTGCTTTATCGGGTGAGTTTTTTTAGTATGGGAACCTATCAGGGAAAGCTATGTATGAAAGCGTTTACCAATCTGTATGCTATTTCTGTTATATTATTTTTAAAAAGGGATTTGGAACAATACTCTTCTCACAAAAAAACTCTTGACCCTCAAATGTACCTTGCTATTCTATGGTCATGAAATAGTGTCATCGAACACCACAAGCCAAAAGAGCCTTGCAAGTGAAAAGCTCTCCGCCCGGTCTCGTCTACCAAACTAACCCGGACGGAGAAACATCACCCTAAGGTGGTAAAGAAAATTCTGTGTACCCTCCGTACACGGTCAAGCCTTTTCCACCCCTGGGTAAACTATAATTACAACAATTAGGAGAGCCCTATATGGAAAACAAAACCAACTGCACAGACTACAAAGGTCTACTGGATCGCTTAGAAATCATCCTAGATCGCATGAACAAGCCCCGAACCTATTCCTGGAAACACCGCAAACTCTACCACAAGTTGGGAATGAAACAGCTCAAGCTCTTGCGACAAACCCTAGAACCAATGGACGGTTAGGTAGTACCAAAATGCACCTGTAGCTTGGAAACAGGCTATGGGTGTGTTGTGCCTAACCTATACATTTTTCCATAATATACAGAAAATAACTATTCAAAAATATAGTTATGGGATATTGTAATACTTTTGCAGGATACGAGAATGAAACGGATTTTTTTAACATATACCAAAGAGAATAAAAATACAGGTCAAGTCTACAGCGGCAGAGCTAGTGGTAAAGAAGACCCGAAAAAGATTTTGACAAAAAGAGATAGTTCACATCATATCGATAAAGCTTCCTTTGCAGATGCTGAATTGGATCAAATCTCTACCAATAAAGATGCAATTCGTGGGAGAGAACAGATGTTAATAGATTCTTTGGGAGGAGCACAATCGGAAGGAGGAACTTCGGCGAACAAGATCAACAGTATTTCTCCAAGAAACAAAAACAAGGACAAATACATGGAAGCTGCCATGAAGTTCTTTGGTGCTATTTCTACAGGGTTTATTGTAATGTTATTGATTAGGTACATAATATGAAAAAAAGAATCATTTTGCGACCAGGAGCTGTATTAGAAATTCCTCTAGAGAAAAAATATATTTCTTATTGTAGAGTATTGGAAAGTAATAGCTTTGCTTTTTATGATCTTAGAGTGAAAAAACCTATACAAGATATAGAACAAATTCTATCCGCTCCTGTACTGTTTATTACCCTTATTTATATGGATTCAGCGAAAGAAAGATGGACGAAAGTAGGTTTCCATTCTCTCAAAAAAAGTCCACAAGAAATACCCCCATTGTTTACCCAGAATGTACTGAATCTTAAAGAATTCAAAATTCACTACCATGATGGTACTATCAAAAAAGCTACAAAAGAGGAAGTGATTGGATTAGAACGGTTTGCTGCCTGGGAAGCCTGGGCAATTGAAGAACGCTTAAACGATCACTTTGCTGGCCGCAAAAACAAATATGTCGAAGAGATGCGTAACCCTGATCTATACAGGAAAGACGTTAAGATGTATCCAGAGAGAGTAAAGAAGTTGATAGAGGGTTTGTGAGAGTCAAAAGGACATTAGAAATTCTCTTAGTAACATCGTATACCACGGGATAAATTCCACTGTTGTTTTCTCAACTAGTACCTCTTTGGCATAGCTTAAATTTACTACTAGGGCCTTTCGTGGTTGAGCAAAAGGGTTGTTTTGCCAATTTGTGTGGGTCCAATCAAAACAAGGATTTCGTTCCTAGTCATTTCTTTGACAAGCGAATCTAACAGGTTTCTATAAATTTTAAGCATAATTGTACTTTAACCCGGGAATTTCAAAAGTCAAGTGTAATAATTATCGGGTTAAAATGTGAATAGTGTTTTATTATGAAACAGTTCAAGCTATTGTGATGAGTCTTGGAACCAATCGACGGTTAGGTATAGAAAAATGCACCTGTGGTTTGGAAATAGGTTATGGGTGTGTTGTGCCTAGTAAAAATACGATTTCAAGTGACAGAACCCAGTTCTTCTACTAAATACTCACCGATGTTTCTGTCTTTGAATTCAGCACCGATTAGAAATATTGTTTTGTTTTTAGCCTGGTATTTTTCATAATATTTTTTATCTTTGATTTGCTGTAGTGCTTCTTCCTTACTACCATTGAATTTAAACTCAAAGATATAGATAGAATTGCTCTCAATCACCGCATCGATTCTGCCCTTGTTGGTTTTTACTTCGGTTTGGATTTTAAAACCGAGCAAGGTGAAAATCAGATAGAAAATAGTTTGGTAATACTTCTCCTGTGGAATCTGGATGTCATAATCGATATTGAGGAACACTTCTCGTAAAATCGAAAAGCAATAATCCAAATCATTATTCTGTATGGCTTGGATAAGTTGGATGATAAAAGAACTTGATAATTCTTTGCTTTTAATCTTTTTCAATAGATAATTTAGAAATGCTTGTTTGACTTCAAAATTAGGATAGTCAAGAGTATAGTACATGAACTCTTCGTTGTAATCTTTGATTGTCAAATAACCTGTTTGCACTAGCAAGGGTGTCAAACTAAGGTCGTCTACTTCATAACTGCTAAAGGTAAACTCCTCTACTTGCAAAGGTACTTTTATAATGTCATAATCGTTTTTTAAAATCAAATCGACTAGAAAACTAGGGGTGCCAGTAGAAAACCAGTGGTGCTGGAAACGCTGTGAGTCGAACAATAGCAGGGTGGAGAATGGATTATAAACAGGTGTTCCCATAGGAGAGAACTGGTAGCCGTTGTACCAATAACGGATTTTGGCAATTACTTCTTCTCTAGAGCTTTGTTCTTTCTTTTCGAGTTGTTGTAAATTCGCAGCAAAAGAATAGAGTAACTCTTCTTCTGTGATTCCCAATAGTGAGGAATACTGATCGCGTAAAGTTATATCTGCTAGATGGTTGAGGTTGCTGAACACACCTGCTTGTGAGAACTTACTCACTCCTGTTAGCAATAAAAAACGTATTTGCCCGTCATTGCCTTTGAGAATGGTAAAGAAACCTTTCATGATTTCTCGCATCTCAATCGCCAGTTCCGTGTTGGATAAGTGATCGATGATTGCTTTGTCATACTCATCGATGAGTATGACTACTTTCTCTGTCTCAGCTAATTTACGAATGAGTTCCTCAAATTTCTCGTAATAGTGAGAAGTCTTTAACTGGATTGAATAGCTCTGGGCAAACATATCGATTTGGTTATGTAAAAATTCATGTAAGGCTTTCGGAGTTTGGGCTTTCTGCTTGCTAAAATCGAAACGTAGAACAGGGTGTTTTTTCCAGGGAAACTCAGCACCATGTATCCATAGACCTTGGAATAACTCTTTATTTCCTAAAAATATCTCTTCTAAGGTAGAAATCAGCAAACTTTTGCCAAAACGGCGAGGGCGAGAAAGAAAATAAGCTCCGGCAGGGTATTTTACCAGATCATAGATATTCTTTGTTTTATCAACATAGAGGTAATTCCCCTCGATGAGTTTGCGAAACGTTTGAATGCCTATGGAAAGTGGTTGCATAGTGGTGATGGTGGGTGTTATTGTCGTTTGTGTCAAGCTGAAAGTCGGACCAAAGTTTTACTTTAGCGTCCCTTGCCACTGAGACAAATCTTTTTCTAAATGCTTATCGATCCATGCATTTGCTTTATCAAACAATCTTCTCAGCTTCTTTGGGCGTTCGATGATATACTTTTGTTGTTTCAGTAAAGCATCACGGTAGCTTAGATCAAAGTCAGACATATAGCGATAGAACAGGGCAGCATTGAGAGAGATTTGGTTTTTCATCAACTTGTGGTCTAAGCTACGGAGATGGTTCATGGCTTCTAAGCAAGACATACTTGCATGTGTCCAATAAGGTGCCATACTATGGCGGTTCTCCATGACTGATATACCAAATTTCTTTCGGTTGCTTGGGTTGAGGATTGGTACGGAAGTAACTCTAGTACTGAAAAGTGCTAGAAAATAGAAGTCTGGTTGGCTTTCCTTTAGGAATTGGTACGTTTCCTCTAATGTTGCTTCTGTTTCACCAGGAAACCCTACGATGATACTTGTAGCAGTCATAACACCGTGTTTGCGGCAATTGCGTAGTGCCTGTTTGCCATACTCTACTTTTGTGGACTTTCGCATGTT
The DNA here is from genome assembly GCA_039028475.1 of Spirochaetota bacterium. Taxonomy (GTDB): domain Bacteria; phylum Spirochaetota; class Leptospiria; order Leptospirales; family Leptospiraceae; genus JBCCIA01. The sequence goes on from JBCCIA010000005.1 coordinate 27,673, forward strand.
TTTGAGAATTTGCGGGCTACCAGATTCCAAACCGATTTGTACCGATTGGAGACCGGCTTCTTTCATCAACGCGACGATGTTCTCTTGGGCCAAGTCATCTGTTCTGGCATAACACGACCAGCGCAGATCCAATTTGTTTTTAATTAAAAGTTTACAGAAAGCAACGAGTCGTTCGCGTGGGATAGTGAAAAGAGAGTCTAGACAAACGATAGTTTCTGCTCCCGTTTCTTTGGCATAGAACTCCCACTCACTATACATCTTCTCAGCACTTTTGTAGCGAAAACGACTTTCATTGAAAAGATAAGGATAATTGCAAAAGGCACAGCGGTAGGGGCAACCCCGTACACTTTCGTAGTGGATAGTTTTGTACTGCGTTTGGTGGTATTTCTCTGCTAATCTCCAATCAGGCGTCGGTAAAAAGTCTAGACTTCTATCACTGGCCAACTCTCCGCTGTAAAGAAACAGTGAGTGCTTTTTGGAAATGATTTGGCCTTTCGAGGGAGGTGGTACTTCTTGGTAGCCAGAGCGAATCCAGGTAACGATGTTTTCATAAATTAGCTCTCCGCTCCCTACAGCAACTAAGTCAATCTCCTCACTGCCCTCCCAGTTGTCTGCAAGAATTCCAGATAAGGCTCCGCCAACTATAACACGATTGTGCGGTGTTTTGATTCTTTTCAGGATTGGGTCGAGTTCACTGAGATCGTGCAGGTAAGTTGTAGAGAGAAATACACATTCACACCGCTCTAGTAGATCTTGCGCTTTTTGTGGTTCTGAGAATAGACTATCGATGTGTAAAAGCTCGAATGGCATACCCAACTTTTCTAACAATGTGCTTAGCACAACCTCGGTCAAATTAGGTGTCTCGATACCAGTAGCTTCCTGAATAACCAGATTTTTACTGAGCTGTGCGAGTTCTTTGGGTAGGCGATAAACACTTTGGTAGACTAGGGGTTCCGCGACAACCAATTTTACCTTTAGGTCTAACCAAGCGGCTTGCGAATGCCGCCATTGCATGAGTAGTCTTTTGCCCACCTCCCAAAAAGAAGTTTCTTGCGAGCTAAGTAAGCCACCGCTGATTATTAAGACCTTGCTTTGCTTTGTCATTCTTTTAACATCCTTGTCCCTGCATCTGGTATGAGCAGGACAAATTTACGTACTGGTTTGGCTAGATAACCTGGTGCTAGTCTTAGTTTGGCTTTTTGGATGCAGGTTGCCAAAATGAGGGGCATTTGTCGTAGCACAAGAGACTTGCCAATACAAATGCGTTGACTCAGTCCAAAGGGGTAGTAGGAGTTGCTAAAATCTTGCTTTGTTAGGAACCTTTCCGGTAGAAACCGTTGTGAATTGGGAAAAACTTCTGCGTTGTGATGCGATAGGTAGGTACAAGGAATCACTGTTTCCCCCTTACGGTACAAGCGGCCTGCACAGCTAAAGTCCTGTTTTACTTGTCTGGTTAGATGAACTACTACAGGGCTTAGCCGCATACTTTCTTTGACGCAGGCTTGCAAATAGGTATACTGTCCTAATTCTTTCCGGCTATCGTCTGTAAATACGTCATAGGTTTCTGACTTTATGGTGTCTATGACTTTGGGAGATTGGTAGGCATGGGCGAATAGCCAAGCCAAACTTGCTGCTCCTGTGTCGTGGCCAAATAGGAGTAGAGAAAAAATTTCGCTAACAATTGTCGCATTAGGAAGAGTTTGGCGATCCTCATCTGTATGCAATAGGCTGTACAAAGCAGAGTTATCATCTTCGTGAGCATTTCTTTTTTTCTCTATTTCTGTTAGAATATAGTTTTGCAAGTTGGTTCGGTTTTGTAAGGCTCTTCCCCAAGGGCTGAATTGTCCCCAGTCAAATTGCAAAGGCTTGAGAAATAGAAACAATGGACTTTGGAAGGACTGTAAGAACTTTTCTACTAGAGCAACGGCTGGTAAGAGTTCTGCTTCTGCTTTGGGACCGAGTAGGAATTGTAGGATGACTCGTAACAGGACTTGGCTGGTGAATTCGTAAACAGAAAACTCTTTTCCCTTGGGGAGTTGCTGTAAGCACTTCTGTGTTTCTTGGATGAGAATGTTGTCATACCTAGCAACTCGCTGGGTAGAAAAAATGGGGGCTAGTGTTTTACGGCGTATGCTGTGCTGCTCTTCATCCTTGACAATTAGAGAATCTTTACCCAAAAAAGAACTGAGTGCTTCTACTCCTTTGCCCTTGCAGAAGAGAGAGCCTTCTTTGACGAGTTGGATGAATTGTGGATTTGCGTTGATACATACTTTGCCTAAGATGGCTATATCTACATCAAAGCTAAGACCTTGCTGTTGCATTTTTTCTACTAGGTACGCATAGGGGTTGTTGTACCAATAATATGTGTCCTTAGCTTTCTGCCATAATTGCATGGTGATTTTTATATGTGTACCTCTCGATTTTACAGTCAATCGAATATCTATGGTACTTGGAAAGGGTTTTTGTCATAATTTCTTTGATAAAAAGACTTGAAATTTATTCGATTTATGCTTGAATATATCAATATTTTATTTACTATTTTGTTTTTACGGAGAATGCATGCAAAAACTACCTCGATTTTTTTCTCTATTCCTCTTTCTCGTTTCTATGCCTGTATTGGCAGAATCGGCTCCTCGTAAGGAGCTTATAGATGCTTTGAAAACGAATAACGCTAGATATTTCCAAAATGTATCGTTTGATCGCTTGCAAGCTGCCAACCAAAGCGATGCAAAAGGCAACCTTTTGTTGGATCGTGTAAAATATAAATTTACGCCTGCTCTTATTGGAGGGTTTCGCAACAAAGATACAAATGTTCGCAAAGCCATTTACCGTGCCCTGCGTTTCCCCTATTATAGTAAAAAATATAGCAGAAGTCCTAAGGATGTTTTGAGCATTAAAGAGAAATGGCAACAGTACCTATATGCTATCATTGATGCGATCCATAGCTACCAAGAGCCAGATCCAGATGCTCTACAGGAGTTTAAAAGTCTAGAGTCTACCTATGCTTTTTCCTTGAAAGAAGCCCTACAGAATAAGAATTATAAGGCTTTAGCGGCTTTTTCGGAAAAGAATTTCCGTACACAAAACCAGAACGGCAAGATCCATCTTGTGCAATCTATGGGTAAAGTTGTAATTGTACCTCTTATCAAAGCTATGGGTGAAAAATACTGCCCAAAAGAGACCAAACAGCTCATTTTGCAAGAGTTGGCTTTTGCACAGGTAGGTGGACCAGAAAAGTTGATCCAAGATATAAAGGCGGCCGATGGTAGTACAAAAAGTGGAGCTGAAAATCGTTTGCGCAAGGCAGAACGTCTTTTTTTATTGGCAGACAAGGAAAAGGATGAAAGCATAAAAAAAATGATCGTTAGCTTGGCTACTCTATATTATCCATACAAATAATGGTTTATCTACCTCGACATTACCAGAACTCCTCACAAAAGCCCCCTGGGAATAAGAAATACTTTATTCTGCTATTTTTGTTTTTTTGCTTTGTGGCAGGTTTTTTTCTCCTCTCGAATGAGTCCGTTAAGGGATTTTTTGTTAGCGATCCCATTGGTTCTATCAAAGAAGAAGAGCAAAATGTAGTAAATCTTTTGGCAAAAGGCAAGTCTGCCAGAAAGGAGAATCTACGTTTGCAGAAAAGTATTTTGTCGTATTTGCAGAAAGATAGTAGCAACGCAATGGCGTTTCATTTCTTGGCTCGTTCCTATTTTTACGCTGTTGTGTTGGAGGGGATGAAGTTTGATATTGCAGGCATTGTAAATATCTACTCTAACCCAAGAGAGAGTATTTTTCGTAGGGATCGTAGGGTTTTTAAGAATATGCGGCATATGTACCGCAATGCATTGCGTGCTAGAGCGATTGCACCAGAGCTATTAGACAAACAAAGCAACCAGCTTTTTATCAATTTGTATGAGATCATTGATGGTCGAAAGAAGAGACAGATCGTATTTGAAGAGATCAAAAGTCTCATACAAGAGCAAATCTCTCCGCAATTTCATAAATGTTTGCTTTGGTTAGAAGTCCTTAGTACCGGACTTTCTGGTAATGCTGACCGTTTGAAACAGCTATTTAAAGAAAACGATACAGTTGCCGTACAAAACCGCTTAAAATACACCCGACAAGAGTTTTTCTATTTATTTGCTGCTACTTTTTTTTATAAAAAAGATTATCTAAATGCTCTCAATTTCGTTCGGAAAGCAAAGGTGGGGGAAGAGAGGTTGTTAGTAGAAGCCTTAAAAATGGAATCGATCATTTTTCGCGAACAAAATTTGCCACAAAAATCTATGCAGCTTTTAGAGGAGATCTATAAAAAAACTCATGGTGAAAATGCAGACGCCATAAAACTATGGAAGCAGCTTTCTAATTTGTATCCAAAACTGAAAAGTACTGTGATACCATAAAACACCAGGAAGGGTAAGGTCATTGTGAGGTAGTAGAGTATGCAAAAGTATGATGTCATTGTAATCGGTAGTGGCCCAGGAGGAGAAGGAGCCGCTATCAAGGCTGCAAAATCGGGAAAGTCCGTAGCTATGATTGAAAAAGCTAGTAAAGTAGGTGGCAATTGTAGCCATTGGGGAACGATCCCTAGCAAATCTTTGCGGAATGCTATTCAACAATTCATTGAGTTAAAATCGAGTCCTTTTTTTGGTATAGGAGCGACTAGGACACGTATGCATTTTCCCGATTTCTTGCAACGTGCCAAGTCGGTAATCGACCAACAAGTGAACATGCGTGCAAATTTTTATACCCGCAATGATGTAGACATTATCAATGGTTTTGCTGAATTTACTTCGCCACATAGTATCATTGTTCGGGATGAGCAAGAAGCCGATCGGGAGTTCTCTGCGGAATACTTTATCATAGCGACTGGATCGCGGCCGTATCGTCCTGCAGACGTTGATTTTTCGCACCCACGCGTTTTGGATAGTGATACTGTATTGCAACTCGATTATTCTCCCCATTCTATTACCATTTATGGAGCCGGTGTCATAGGTTCGGAGTATGCTTCTATTTTCCGTGGTTTGGATCTAAAGGTAAACCTTGTAAATACCCGTGAGAAATTACTCGCCTTTTTGGACGACGAAATCATTGATGCCTTGGCGTACCATTTGCGTGATAAGGGAATTCTCATCCGTCACAACGAAGAATACGAAAAAGTAGAACCACTGGACGATGGAGTGGTTTTGCATCTTAAATCTGGAAAGAAGTTGAAATCAGAAGCCCTGTTGTGGGCTAATGGCCGGGCAGGCAATTCAGAAGGGATGAGCCTCGATATCGTAGGTATTACACCTAACCAACGGGGGCAGATCGACGTGAACGAAAATTACCAAACGCAGGTTCCGCATGTGTACGCGGTTGGTGATATTGTGGGGTATCCTAGCTTGGCGAGTGCTGCCTATGACCAAGGTCGTTTGGCCGCTACCCATATTGTCGATGGTGTATGTAAGGAACGTTTGATTGAAGATATTCCCACAGGTATCTATACCAATCCTGAAATTAGCTCTGTCGGCAAAACGGAGAAACAGCTGACAGAAGAGAAAGTTCCATATGAAGTGGGACATGCGATGTTCAAGAGCTTGGCCAGAGCACAAATTACAGGTAGAACTGTAGGCATGCTGAAGCTCTTGTTCCACCGAGAAACCTTGGAGATTTTGGGGATTCATTGTTTTGGCAGTGAAGCTGCGGAGATCTTACACATTGGCCAAGCCATTCGTTCTCAGAAAGGCGATGCAAATAGTCTGCTGTACTTTATGAACAATACCTTCAATTACCCTACGATGGCAGAGGCGTACCGCGTAGCGGCTTTCAATGGCTACAACCGCTTGTTTTAATTGTTACCATAGAGAGCCTTGATTTCATTTGTAGTTAATAACCTTTGGTAAATACGTAGCTCACTCATATATGCATTGAGTGAATCCGGTGAGCGGTAACCAATCAACAAAGGATTGTCCGCAGTAGACCATGTTTGTGCAGCATTGGTAAGTTCTACAGCATTCCAATAGAGATAAGCCGTGGAACCATCGTAACCAACACATGCAAAATTCCATTGGTTTAGAAAATTTGGAATATTTCCTGTTAAAGTGGAGCCTCCTCCATTAGCAATCAGTGTATTTTGCGTTCCATCATTGCTGACGTACAAAGAATACAACTCCCCTGTGCTTGTAGAACCATAAGAAAATAGGTGTTTTTGTGCTCCTGCAGTGACAGTAGAGCTTGTGAATTCCACCCAGCTACATACTGTTCTGGAGCTTGTTCCGGTAGGGAGGAAAAATATATTCGAAGTGCTTGTATTTTCTGTTGAGCTAAACCCATAAGCTGCATTTGCAATGCCAAAACGATCCTCAGTAGAAGTAGTAAGACTGGAAGTACCGTCATTTCCCGTTCCAGAAATATCTCTGACGGTGGTGCTACTCACATCATAGAAGTCGTAGTTTAACAGCAATAGGGTACGTACTTGAGTGGCAACTTCTTTGATTTGTATTTGCGTAAGCGCTGTGTTGTAAACTCGAAGGTCGTCTATTCTACCTGTAAAAGGAGAACCTCCACCAATCATAGCACCGAAATACATATTTGAAGTAGAAGTGTTTAGAGTATCACTGGTATTACTAAGTTGAATCCCATTGATGTAACTTTTGAGATTTGCTCCATCGTAACTACTACAAACATGTGTCCAAGTTTTTAGTGGAATATTTACGGATAGATCTGTATTGAGAGATCCTTTGCCAATGGAAATATGTGCCTCTGAAGCCGAGGTTGCTTCCAAATAAATGGAGAAGTGGCCATTGTCAGATCCGGCGCCATATTCAAACAGACCAGAAGTGGTTCCACTCGCGTAGCTTTCAGGATAGAAAAACATACATACCGTTCTGGCAGAGTTGCCTAAAGGAAAGTCGTTGTTATTGGTGGTGTAGACATAGGCTCCACCGGAAAGCAAATAGGCTCCTCCTGTAGTTCCGTGTGGGTCTAATATACCACTATTTGTAGGAGAGCTAACAAAGGATACGCTAGGGCCAGCCGTTGTTTTGTAAGCACTGGTATTGAAGCCACCAATGATAAACAGGTATTCTCTCACTTGTCTGGAGCCGAAGCGGTAGTGTTCTTTTATTTCCCCGGCACTCATAGTTTTTTTGTATATAGCTATTTCGTCCATTTTTAGGTTAGAAAATTTTCCTGGTTTGGGTGTACTTCCAGAGTCTGATTGTCCACCGATTATGAGTGAATTGTTCGCAGCATAGGTTATATTTGCTGTAGTACCCCCAGCGGTATTTTCTAAGGTTCCATCAATATAGAGCCTTACATATTGCCCATCATATGTTCCAACAACGTGGTGCCAGCCAACTCTTGTTGTACTTACATCAAAAGCTGTGGTGATTAGGCTACCTGAACTCATTATCCCAAAATTTAGTCCATTCGCATCGCAATAGACTGCGTAACCACCAGTACTGTATGCTTTAGATACTAGGTGGATATCAGAGGTACAATTTCCGTTTGCTCGTGCATAGAGCCATAGTTCTACAGAGATGGCTGTGGTTGGTGTTAGGCTAGAAGAATAAGGAACCTCTAAATAACCATTGGTACCAAAGTATGCACTTGTGTCCGAATCCCCAGAGATTCCTCCTGATACCCCCTGTTTCATTGCACCACCAAATGTGCCATGATTTGAACCCATTGCGTCATTGCCGCTACCCGAGTTTAAACGCCAATACGAGATGATCCCATCTGTGGATTGGATCAAACTGGCATAACTCGCAGCACAGTCTACAGTTATGTTGGTGATTGCAGAACTGGCAACCGTTCCCCCTGCATTGACAACAGCACAAGATTGCACTTGTGAGGGTTGGGTGTACACTTCTACGGCATAGTCTGTACCAGAGCTAATTGGATCATTAAAAGTATATGTACCATCACTGCTAATTGCTAGAGTGTCGCTGGTGACTTGGTTGTTGGTGAGACTGAGTCCAGTTCCACTCAGGTTTGTTACAGTTACGGAAATTTCATAGCCACAGCTAAGGATTAGGTAGACATCTGCTGTAGCAATTGTTCCGGAGTTAGCCCCGGAAAAGCTACATTTTTGTCCACTAGGCTGGGCGGTGATGCTTACGGAATATGTGTTGCCATCTTTCACTTTTTCACTGAAGCTGTGTAGTCCGCTGCTAGATACGTTCAGTGTATCTGAGTTGTTTTGTAAGGATAAACCACTGCTTGCTATGCCTGAAACTGCCACATATACATGGAATAGATCCGTATTGATAGCTAGGTTATGGTTTGCCCCTAAAGACCCGCTTGCACCCGGTACTGGTAGGGTAAGACTGGCATCTACACCACTGCTATTTTGGATACTGGCTCCAGATGGTAGGCTTAGAGAAGCAGTACTGACATAATCTAGATCACTACTCGTATCCGTACTGCTGACTGTATAGGAGAATACCAAAGTGTTTGAGCCGGAACCAGAGGAGTAGCTAGCAGTTGCATTGTTTGTTCCTGTCTCCAAAGTGAGGTTGGGTGTGCCGGTTACATCCACAGTTTGCGAAAAGACTATAGAGATCTCTATGCTTTGTCCCGTAGAATACAAACCGTCACTGGCACTTGTGGTCACATTGGTGACTGTGGGAGATGTATCGGTACCGGTAGTAAAACCAGATTCCATGCGGTATTCTGATTCTAAATTTAGACCAGACAAACTCATTAGATCTGTGGTAATTAGAAGTTTATAGGTCGTGAAGTCTTGCCATGTGTTGTTTGGAGTGATCTGAAAAGAGGTCCCGCCAGAATACGAAATACTGCCACCAACGCAGGTTTGAAAGTCATCGGAGCTAACTCGGACGGTTTCGCTACAGCTACCATTTGTGTTTTGCATTGTCAAGCCAGTAGTAGAGAGTTGTTGGTTGAGGGAAACGGTTATAGTAGAATTTACCGAGACATTGGTATCGGCATCTGCTGGAGTACTAGAGCTTACCTGCAAAGTTGTAGCTCCACTTTCTGTAGAAACCAAACCTAGAAAGGCGAGTAGTGTAAACCCTAAGTCAGGTGCTTTGAGACTACACTGGGATAAAAATAGAATGAGAAATAAGATAGTATAGCGCATGTTTTGGCCCAATATAATAAGTAACAAGTAGCAAGGAGAGAAATTGCGTTGCTTAAGAAAAAAGTTATTTCTACAAATAAAACTTTATTCTTCTATTTTACTTTGTAAGCTCCTAGTTATTTCCGGCTAAAGCCTTGATTTCATTAGCAGTCAGATACCTACGGTAAATTCTAAAATCGGAAACCCCTCCGAGTAAAGCATTTGTAGAGCTTAGATCAGCTCCAATACGTAAGGAAACCCCATTGGTACTCCAGCTTTGTGCACTGCCAATGAGTTGGTTGCCATTCCAGTAGATATAAGCATTGCTTCCGTCATAAGCAGCGCAGACAAAGTTATAGTTATTTATTGAATCTGTATTTGGAATATTGGCCGTTACCGTGGAGCCTTGCCCGTCGTAGGTTATAGTATTGTTGCCCGCCCCGTCATTGCCAAAATATAGAGCCTGCAATTGTCCGCTACTGTAACTACCATAGGTGAACAGGTGTCTTTCTGCTCCGGAAAGAATGCTACCTGCTATAACGACCCAAGCACAAATTGTACGGGGTTCATTGCCTTGTGGTAAACCATAGGTAGTACTGGTAAGAGTGTTGTTGGCGTTGGAAAACGCACGCCCAGAGTCAGCAATTGAAAAGCGATCCGCGCCACCTGTAGTATTCAAAGTGGATGTTCCATTGTTGCCAAGACCTGAAATATCGCGTACTGTGGAAGAGCTTGTATCTTGGAAATCATAGTTTAGGATTTGCATGGTTCGTGCCTGTGTCGCTATTTCCTTGATTTGAACATCGGTTAAGGCAGTATTATAGATCCTAACATCGTCAATTCTCCCCTGGAAGCTCGAACCTCCCCCGCTCATAGCTCCAATGTACATAGTAGAGTTTTGTGTGTCTAGAGTTACAGCAGTATTTGCAAGTAAGACTCCATTGACATAGCTTTTTAAGTTAGAGCCATCGTAAGTACTGCATACATGTGCCCAAGAGTTGAGTGGAACCGATACAGACATCGCAGCATTGAGGCTTCCTCGTCCAGCCGATACCCTGGCATAAGAGGTGGAGATTGCATTCAAATAGATGGAAAAGTATTGGTTGTCACTGCCAGAGCCGTATTCCAAGAGACCATAAGTTGTTCCGGCTGTGTAGCTAGTGGGGTAGAAAAAAGTGCAAAGAGAACGAGCTGTGCTTCCTAAAGGAAAACTGGTGCCACTTGTCCCATAAGTAGCTGTCAGATGTGCAGCCCCTGATAAGGAGTAAGCACCCCCTAATACTCCATGTGCATCTAGGATACTAGTATTGGTCGGAGAGCTTACAAAAGAAATATTGGGAGAGCTGGAGTTGTAGCCACTAGAATCGGCACCCCCACTGATAAAGAGATACTCGCGCACTTGCCTTGTTCCAAAGCGATAGTGTTCTTTGACCTCTTGCGCATCCAAAGCTTTGTTATAAACGGCCACCTCATCCAGCTTCAAGTTGGCAAATGTTCCACTTTGTGGAGTACTCCCGGAACCTGGTTGTCCATTGATAATTAGAGAGTTGTTGGCAGTGTATTCGAGTGCAGTAGCCGTACCTCCAGAGGTTCCTTGCAAAACACCATCTAGATAGATTCTAACGTACTGACCATCAAAAGTTCCTACGATATGGTGCCAACCCACCCTAATAGTACTTGTATCCACCGCTACATGAACTGTAGTACTACCGGTGATCTGCACTCCAAAGTTTACCCCACTGGCATCGCAATACAGTCCATAGCCACCATTATAGGCTTTGGACACGAAGTGTAAAACACTGGTACAATTGCCACCGGTTAGAGCATAGAGCCAAAATTCTACGGATACAGCTCCTGTTGGTGCTAAATCGGCGGAGTAAGGCACTTCTACATAGGAGTCGTTGGCAAACCAAACGCTGGTATCGCTATCACCTGCGATAGCTCCTGATAAACCTGCAACTAGGTTACTACCATTGTAGCTACCGTTATTACTGCCAAAGGAGTCATTCGCACCTGCGGCTCCCAGACGCCAATAGGAGACTAGACCACTTGTTGATTGGACTAAATTTGCATACGTTGCAGCACAATCTACAACAATATTGGTAACATTCGCATTTGCAATTGTTCCACCGGCATTGCTTACGGAACAAGCCCCTGTTTGGTTTGGTTGTGCATAGACTTCAACGGAATAGCTTGCCCCATTGCTAACCTCTTGGTTGAATGTATAGGTTCCATCAGTAGTTGGTGTTACATAATCGCTCGTATTTAGATTATTTGTGAGTACTAGTCCTGTACCAGTCAGGTTGCTAACAGTTACCGAGACTTGGTAGCCACAGGTTAGTGTTAAGGAGATATTTGCAGAAGCTACTGTACCAGAGGCTCCTGAACCCAAAGTGCATTTTTGCCCAGATGGTTGGGAAGAAACGCTAATCGAGTAACTATCTCCTGTTGCGACTGAAGTGGCAAAGGTATGTACTCCATCGGCAGTTACGCTTAAGGTATCAGAGCTGTTATTTTGTAGGCTCAAACCAGTGCTTGCCAAACCACTTACAGTAACACTGATTTGGAAAAGATTGGTATTGATGGCAATATTGTGATTTGCTGCGATAGAGCCACTCGCACCAGGAACAGGCAGAGTTAGATCCGCAGTGATAGCACTCTGACTTTGGATACTCCCTCCATTGAGTTCTAAAGAGCTTGTACTGACATAATCCAAATCACTGGCAACATCACTGGAAACCACGGTATACGAAAAAACCAAAGTCGAAGAGCCTGAACCGGAAGCATAGCTAGCAGTTGTATCTGTGGAGCCTGTTTCTAAAATCAGGTAAGGCGAGCCACTCACTACTACAGATTCGGAAAAAGTGACAGAGACCTCTATGGTTTGGCCGGTATTGTAAGTACCATCGCTTAGATTCACCGAAACATTTGCGATGGTAGGAACCGTACTTGTACCGGTAGTAAAACCTGTTGGCATGAGATATTCTGATTCTAAAGCCTCGCCAGTAAGATTGGTAATGATAGTGCTGATGCGTAGTTTATAAGTAGTAGAGTCTTGCCAATTGCTAGCTGGAATGATTTGCAGAGATGTTCCTCCAGAATAGGAGAGAGTTGCCCCTACACAGCTTGCAAATTCATCGGAACTTATTTGGACAGCATCGGTACAGGAGCCGTTCGTATCTTGGACCGTTAAATTGCTAGTAGAAAGCTCTTGGTTGAAATTGACAGTAATACTAGAGTTCACGCCAACGCTGGTATCACCATCTGCTGGACTTGTAGAACTAACTTCTAGAGGGACTGTTGTTGTTTCCGAGGAGAGTAAGCTCGCAAAAGCTGCTATGGTTCCAAAGATATCGGGAGTTTTTAGGCTACAGTGGGAAAGAGTTAGGATGAAAACTAAAAATACATACTTCATAGAATGTTTGCCTACTATACTAATAGACAAGCAACTATGCAAAAAATTGCAAAAAAAATTATTTCATAGATAAGAAACTTCCCTTTGCTGAGAAAGGGAAGTCATTTCTGGTTGGGAAATTAGTTGCCTAGTAGCATTTTTCTATTGGTAGAACGCTTGTTCAATTCCATGATTCTGTAGAGTTTCTTTAGGTATAGGTCTGTGTCGATCATGGCTTTTTTGTAGTTAGTGATAAGCTCTTTTTGGATTGCATAGTCTAAAAGGTCGTCTTTGCTGTGCAATTTTGTCTTAATCACTGGTTTTGCATCAATAACTGGTAGATCAGGCCATTTAGGAGTTTTGTCTACTACAGAGTAAAGTTCTAACTCGATGTCTGCATTAGAATCGCCCTTATGAGAGGCATTTACAAATCTTTCCTGTTGCATTTTAGGAAGAAGGTCAACCTGATCTCCATCTCTTTTAGGAGGCCCTGGAGCAGCGGGGGTATTGTTGATAACTCTTCTCATTTCTCGTACGTGTCTTAGGTCAGCACCTGTCGAAGTAGAACCAGTTGCATTGACTCTTTTGAATTGTAAGATTACTTTGGAAAGCGTTTTGTAGTCATCCGCTGGGTAGATGTATGCCTTAGTTTCATACGTATAATGAGCGTTGGGGTGCTCGTTTAAAGAAACGCCCTGACCCAAATCGATGGAAATATAATTTTTACCTTCTTTGTCTTTAAGAAAAATATCTGTTTTGAAAGATAGTAAGTTTTTATCATCTGCCATGTAAGAAGCGTGGCTATCCGCAGGTTTGTCTGCAATGGCTTTGTCGTTTAGGTTGGTATAAGCATCAGCAGGTAGGTCTGCATTGTACTTTCTGCTTTTTTCGTAAAACTTTTTGTCTACCACAAATACCTTGATTTGGTTGAGGGAATAAGCAATCGAGTCGTGGAGTCTATCAATGCCACGGTCGGAAAAACCCTTTTTACGAAGGAATTGTTTGTGAAGGAGTTCCTTCTTTTGCTTATCGGTAAGAGTTGTGGGAGCCGCCAGGAGCATTCCGGTGCTCACCAGAATCATTAATGAAATTGTTCTATACATATGCCTTCTCTCTTGTTAATCTTATTCAATTATCGATAGAATAAAGCCAATATTTTAGCCTTTCCTATTTTCTGTCAATGTTTAGATGAAGATTTCGTAAAACTTTATTAAGAGACATAATATAGTTATTTGGTGCAATACTCCCGATTTAGCTGTATGCTTTGTGAGAAACTGGTATTACTTATCCGGTCCCCATTCATCGTCTACGCTTCCACTTACCTGTGGGTTAAGAAGGCTGTTCATACTGATACGGTTCACCCGGCAGCCCACCTCATTGAGCCAGAGACAATGTTTGACCGTTTTGCAAGATTGAGCCGTTTTTTTGGCTTTGCAGGCTTTGATGAGTTTCTTCTTTTCCGCAAGGTAATCGGAAAATATAGGTGTGAAAGAGATGAGCAACATAGATATAAATAGCTTTTTCATGGGAATCCTCGTATCTGCAAAAAATATAGCGAACCTCGCTTATGACAAGGCGTTTTTCTCTACTCCTTTTGGTAGAGTCCGATTTTTGCTTGGTATTTGTAATTTTTTTGTTGTTCTTATTATTTGAATCTGCGGTTTATTTTTTTGTATATTTACTATCATTATGCACAGATTTGCCCACATAATAGGAAAGAGAGGATAAGAAAGCATATTTGGTATATAAGAAACTTATCTCTATTTCTAAAAAATAGTAGACAAATTTTTACAATTCAATCATTATGTCTACGTACGTTTAATAACGTTAATTTGAAATAAGAGCTAAGTGAAAAGCTCTCAGCCCGGCATACATCGCCAAACGTCTTCCGGACTGAGAAAACAACATCACAAGGATGCACTCTCAGACTTATGTGCTAGTTCCTCTAGTCAAGTCTTTTGTGTACCCTTGTGTGTTCTCTAAATTTTGAACCTCGTCATAGAGCAGGAGCGTTTTAGCCAGCCGTTCGACATCAGCAACGGAGAAAAGCAAA
>JBCCIA010000006.1:0-42072 GCA_039028475.1 Spirochaetota bacterium
AAAAAATGTGAAGATAAACGACTCAACCTATTTGTGCACATTTTTTGTTCCTAAGTGTACTTGGTAGAATTTAGGAATCTTCGTTCTTTCGTGGAAATATTGGATATGCTTAGAAACAGATTTATCCCCGGTCTTGCATTCTACGGCAAAGAGAGGCTTCTTATCCTGAAGTACAACAAAATCAACCTCTCTGCCGCCCGTATCACGAAGAAACCGTAGTTCCATTTTATAACCTTCCGTATCCTCTTTGAAATGACAAAATTTCAACAGATGCCCGGCGATCATATTTTCAAAACGAGCACCAAGACTCTGCACTTCTGACCAATCCCAAAGATACAACTTATTCGCTTTTTTAACGGCTCGGATCTTCGGTGCACCGTAAGGCAAAATACGATAACAATAATAAATCCTCTCTAAAATTTCTAACCATCTCGAAACCGTATTTGGGGAAACGTCTAGATCTTCTTTCAAAGCATTAACAGACAGTAATGAACCAACCTTGCCAGGCAAAGCGTCAACAAGAAGTTCCAATAAAGACATTTCTTTCACAGTCTCCAGATCACGTAAATCTTGGTAAATCACTCTAGAGATACGTTCTCTCTGCCAACGCCTATGGTTCTTTTCATCTTTTTCCAGAAAAGGTTCCGGGAAGCCACCAAAACGCAAAAGTGCAGTTGTTGTCTCTCTCCGGCGCTTAGGGTCGGCTTCGGTGAGAGAAAAAGGGTGTAGGCGATAGTAGTGATAACGCCCGACCAAAGAGTCCCCTCCTTTGCGAAAATAGTCCAAACGTGCAGAACCAGTGACCAAGATAGAGAGCGTTTCTTTGTATTTGTCGAAGTAGCCTTTGATCAAGGTTCGCCATCTAACGTACTTATGAATTTCGTCCAATACCAAAAGTTTCAGTTCAGAGTTGAGTTGGTGTTTTTTGATAAGCTCCCTATCCTCCAAAAAATCCCAATTCAGGTATTGTTCTTGCGTTTTGATAAATTTCTTCGCAAGGGTAGTTTTACCAACCTGCCTCGGACCACCCAAAAAGACCATTTTACGCTGGAGATCAGATTTAATAGCAGAACTAAGGTAACGAAGATTTTTCATATAAGTGAAGATTACTCATAAAGATTCTTCAGTCAAGTGAAAAAAACCTACTGCTAGTACAGCATACTTTAAAGGATAGGAAAACGCTAAGAAGTAAAAATAGAAAGAAAAACCCTCTCTGAGTAAACAATACTTATAAATAGCCGTCAAAAGACTATATATCAATATGAACAATGACGAAGAACAACCATTTTTGTTTAACAGGCCAGAGCTACGTAAGATCAAGGCCAGAAACAAATTTCGTGCAAACTATCGCAGTATGACCGATGAAGTCAATAGGGTGACAGAGCCAAAATACTCGGCATACGACCGTTTATGCATTTGGCTGTTTAAAACGATCCACAGTGATTTTATTTCGATTGACAGGCAAACTTTTATCCAGATATTACTGTCTATAGAAGGACTGAAGAGGATAATCTTTATCTTACAACCAATGGCAGATAAGTCAATGACGCCTGAAAAATTGGATGAGTATGTAAAGAAAAACTTTCGCGACACAGACGATGAGATTAGAAGAAACCCCGCAGAAAGACCTTAGTGGCTATATTGTGATTGCCTGCAAGATGATCCGCCCAGTAGTAAACATCGAACTGCTGAACTACGTCTCACAAAATAAATACGATGATGATATTGAATTCTTCCTGGCACACCTGGATGGGAAAATCTACGAAACAGAATTAGATTTTGAGAAAGCTGACAAAATCCGCATCTTTTCAAGAGACTATCTCAAATACCAGATTCACCACTCTACAGACGGCAGAAACATTGGCGAAAAACTCGCTAAGCTAAACACAGACGGCAAATACGACGACCTACGACCCTTTGAATACATCTTTCTTTGGGAGTCGGAAGACATGGTTACGGACTATGAATCCTTCCGTGCAAAACTGCAAAACATTGCTTACAAAGACTGCCAATTCCCTGGTTTTTGTGAAACGAATAAATTGAAACAATTCTTAAAATCCTTCGAAGAATACGGAGACGTTTTACACAATACCATTTGGATTTCCGACACACAGAAATAGAAAACATTAATTTCTCCACAAATCCAACAGCAAAATTGCCAATCTACTGGCAGCATTCAATCAAAGACTAGCACCAGTTGAGGAATTCTGTATTTTTCACTTTCTTGTAAAAACCTGGCTCTCTTCAACCTTATCAGCCAAGACTATTCCCATCTTACGCATCCCTGCATAAGTCACGTGGTGGAAGTCGGCAAACTCCAAACTGGACAATTGCTTACGCAGATCGTAGAAATAAGTCTGAGGATGCTGGGCTTGTTTTTGTAGATACTGCAAATGCTTTTGGTACCAAAGAGAATTTTCATACAAACGTAGAGCAATCGGATTTTCAGGGTGGTTGATGAGCATTACAGAAAAGCCACCCTGCTGACATTTTGACAGCCATTTCTGGAGGTAGCGAAAGTGGAGGTTGGGGGTAAAGTTTGTTTGAGCTACATACTTCTTAGACTCCCAAATCGCATGTAAATAGGCGATCCCAGGTCTCTTCTCTGGGTCTTGCAACAAGCGGTAGTGGAAGTAGGCTTCGTATCCCTCCTTCCGCATGCCTTGGAAACGCAGATCACGCAAACGCTCCTCGCGCTGGAAGTAGATGTCTCGCCGCGGGGCACTTAAACCAAAGGTCTGCTGCAAACGTACCCCTAACGGTTCTTGGGCATAATCAAAGCGATCGCCGTGGGCAAGTTTCGGAATCCAAGTAGACGATAGACGGCATCGTAACATCTTTTGTTGTAAGGCGAGCTCTGACAAAACCACTTTCTGCCAGCCTACACGTGTGAAACATTTCTTTTGTACCTCTTGGCCACGCAAATCGGTGAAAGACAAACACAGCGGACCTTTGTTCAGGATCTCTGGAACAACCTGTATATAAAAGCCTTTGCTAGCCATATAGGCGTGTGGCACAAAACTGAATTGCCCAGAAGTCCAACCGAGGTAGTTGATCCGTTCTGGCAATTGCACACCGGTATAGCCGTGGTAGCTGGTGTTTCGGCCAAAACGGTGGTTATAATTCAACTTAATATTTTTATAATAGATTCCCTTGTAACGGTAGGAGAGAAACAGGTAAGCTGCAAGGTATGTCGCGCTTTTCTGCGGAGAAAAGACATCATAGTAGTTTTGCAAGGCAGCCAATGGAAATAGAGATTTTGACTGCGGCGCTTCGCCAAAGTCCAATGCATCTTTTAAGATCGCCAAATCATCGATAGGTTTCTTCTCACGTCCACGTAGGTAATAGCGGTGGATCCGGTAATCAATAAAATTCAAAGGATAGATCACTAGAGCGGGTTTTAATGCCGAAATCTTATCATATAGTAGATAAGCGTCAATAGGCGTCATTCCTGGATAGGAAAAGTATTCTAGACGAAACTCTCTATTAAATTTTTTAGCGAGTAGCTGCTCAACCTGTCGCCGATCGAAGGAATAAAAAACGATACTGCTCCCTACCAACAACACAAGAGGCTTTTTACTCTCGCTCTCTTTCACCTGCTTGTAATTGTAAAGAAAGTTGAAAAAATAATTCGTTGCCCAGGGGGTTTCGTTGGGCAACTTCCAAATGACATAGCCAAATAAGAATCGGTCTAGTGCGACAAAGAACAGGGCTAACAACAAGAGTTTTTTTACAACTTTCATGCAAGCTACGGAAATTTAGAAATACACTCCAAACGATAGGAACTCATCTTGCCTTTGATAGAGTACATATTGATACTAAAGGGTGAATAGTCTCCTCCAGCTACTTCTTTCGCTGGAATATAGTTGGTATAGTAACCGATAATTTTCTTTTTGGCATCGTAGAGAATGGCAGCGAGCTGGGTAAATTGCATCGGACGGCTTGACTCATTGACGACTTGTCCTCGTAAAGTTTTGCCACCATATTTACCTGTTTGGATCTGGACTTTTTGCACCTTGCATTTTGGACGTTCTATTTTCATATATCGGTACGGAGGTTCTACTTTATAGTTTGCTTTATACGTTTTGTATTTAGGTGCAGAGGAAACCAAAACTCGCAGAGGCGTCTCTTCACCAGGCAGTAAAAAATCGTGAAAACCGTAGCCACGACCCGAGCCAACCTTTTCACCTGCGAGCGAGTATAGTTCTACAACGACCATAGGTTTGCGGATCGGTCCCTCTCCAGTGTTTTTAAAAAAGCCTACAAAGTAAATATTTCCAATAGAATCGGGGAGTTCTTGGATATTGTAGAACTTACCATTTATAGGCTTGTCCTTTTCAGTCTCTTGAACGGAGAACTCTTGTGATTGTTGCGGCGGAACCTTAGCATCCTGAGTATCTAGATCACTGCTATGCTCTGATGATTTGGAGACAACTGTTGGTTCAGAAGGTATTTCGTCTTTTGTCGGCTGGAAACGGTAAAAGATAGTTGAAAATAAAAGAAAGCCGATGATTACAAGTAAAGCGAGCGCAAAGGGTAGGAACTTTTTGGCTTCCTGCTTAGAGGCTGCACCGAATGTATCTGGTTGAAACCAGCGCAATTCACGTGTCCCACAATAATTGCATTGGTATTCATTCTCTGTAACTTTGGTAAAATCTGTTCCCGAACATTGTTTGCACTGTAACTTCATTCTCTTTCCTTTCCTTCTCTATGGGTTCAAAAAACAAAATAAATGAATTGCTGGCTGTCAACGCTTAACAGCAAACAAACAACCATACAAAAAGAATACGCCAATAACCGCCAGAATCCAGGCAGACCTACTTGCATTTTCTTCAAGCTAGCTTCTTTATAATATCCCAAGCAATGCGAGACAATCATAAAAGCGGAAATAGCTAAAAAAACTTGCTGGCTATGGTAGAAAGGTGTTATGCCTGCTTGTGGCCAAAAGAGACCGGTAAATAGGGCTTTTGTCTTTGCAAACTCCTTACTACGAAAAAACACCCATAAGAGACTGACTAGCAAAAAGACAAAAACGCGATAGTGCAAAGCTGCTGCGACCTGTAAGAAACGCGGAAACTGTACCTGCCATTTTGACAGGTCAGACGTTCTGGCCTGGTAGCGGTCTCTGACAAAACGTTCCACTGCCAACCACAGGCCATGTAGCCCTCCCCAAAAAAGAAAATTCCAACTAGCCCCATGCCAGATCCCACCTAGTAGCATCGTTACAATGAGGTTGCGGTAGGTTATAGCTGTATTCACACGACTTCCCCCAAGGGGTATATAGAGATAATCACGTAGCCAAGTGGAGAGGGTAATGTGCCACCTCCTCCAAAAGTCACTGAGAGAACTCGCGAAGTAAGGCATACGAAAGTTCTCAGGCAACCTGACTCCTAAGAGCAATGCCAAGCCACGGGCAATATCTGTATAGCCACTGAAGTCGCAGTAAATTTGGATAGAGAAACAAAACACACCCAGCCAGAGGTGCGAAGACGATAGCTGTGTGGGGTCTTCGAAAACAAAATTGACAATAGGGGCAACACGATCGGCAAGGATTGTTTTTTTTATAAAACCAGACAACAAATAATACAGAGCTTCTTGTAAATGAATTTCATCCAACTTCTTTAGGAAAGACCTCTGCAATTCCGGTATAAGAAACTTTGCAGGTACGATAGGGCCTGCTACAAGCTGCGGAAAGAAGGATAGGTACAAAGCATACGACAAAAAGCTCTTTTCCGGGGTTATAATCCGACGATACACATCTATGGTATAGCTCATAGATTGGAAGGTATAGAACGAAATACCTAGAGGTAGAACGATGTCCCAAGGAATAAATTTTACTGAGGACAAGCCCCAAAAGTTTAGGCTGGAATAGAACGCTTCTTTGAAAAAGTTCATATATTTGAAATAAGCAAGTATGGTTAGATTGGTCACGAGAGAAAGGATCAAATACCTCTTAGCCACCATTCCTGTATGCCTAGCGATGAGACCAGAAATGTAAAAGTCCATTGCCGTAGTGAAGAAAATCAAAAACCCCAAGTAGGGATTGCAAGCCATATAGAAGATGTAGCTCATTGCCAACAGAAAGGTTTGACTTATTTGTAGACGCACCTGGAGAGCAGGTAAAAGCCAGCGAACGGCAAACGTGAAGAAAAAGAAAAAAAAGAATAGAGGAATGGTAAAATTCATAAATTTTGCAAAAGAATTTTTCTCTTGCACATAAAGTTAAACTATGGAAGAATTACCACTTACTTGTAAACATCTTTATACACCAGGGTTAAGCACAATCGAAAAAAATAATATAAACTCCTTATTAGAAAAGCTGAACGGAGTGCTGCATGAGATCCCACTCAAACAGTTAGACTCTGCATATTACGAGTTAGAGGCAACACTGCTACGTCTAAAAAGACTTTTGCCTTCCGAGAGTCGTTTATTAGGCTCAGGCTTTTTGGATGAATACTCACAAAAACAAGAGATGTTTAAAGTTTTAGAAGAGGAACTGGTTCTATTCTTACGAGAAAATTTATTAGTCAACTGCCTCGGCCTAGAAGACTGGTCCAAAAATTCGCGAGAAATCCATTCGACTCTGAAAGAGTTAGGAGTTCACCCATACAATTACCAAAAACAAAAAACTGGAAAAATTTTACAAAATTGGTTGGCTGCGATCAAAAAGAACCAAAATCTCTCTTCGGCAAACCTTTCTCTATATATTCTGTTGTACAAAAATAGGATGTATTCTTTCCGCGAAAACGTACCCTATGAATTTTCCAATATCAGAGACTTTGTCAAAAAGCTGTTGCACTCAGAATCAGAGGGACTTATCTTCCAAGAGATCTACTTTGCCGAGTTAGAACTGAGAAAACACTTGCAGAATAAATTCCGTAAGCTATACCTCCCAGACACTCGCCCGAAGTACCACAAAGCAAAAGAGCTATTAGAAAGCACATCAGAAGAGTTCATCCTCCTCCTACACCAAGAATACGCTTATAAAATGAACGATTCTTTGAAAGCCCAAATGCTGGCCAACGAAGAAATGAGTAAATTCCACCAATCGATGAACTCAGAACTGAAGATCGCCGGCAAACAGATGAGTCGTTTTGTACAAAAAGAACTCCCTAGAGACGACGATAGGATAGAGTTTGCCATATGGTACGATCCATTACTTGCCTTAGGCGGGGATTACTACCGAGTATTGAAGGTAAGCGAAGATGCCTACGGGATTTTTTTAGCAGACATTGCAGGACACGGCATTTCTGCTGCAATGTACATCAACACACTAGACTATTGCTTCCAAAAACTAACAAAGTTCTACGAAAAACCTGGAAAACTCATTAGATCCCTCAATGAAGAGCTATACGGCAAGATCAGCGACTTTTTTATCACAGCAATTTACATTCATATCGATCTGAAAAAGCAAAAAGTAACCTATTGCAATGCAGGTCACCCCAAGGCTGTTCTGTACCAACTGGAAGAAACAAAACAGCATAAAGGGATTTGGTTTTTGCGACAGACAGGCAAGGTGCTTGGACTATTCCCTAAGAATACGTATAGGGAAGAATCACTACACTACGACACAAAGGTACGGTTGATTGCAATGACAGATGGGGTGATAGAAATCTTCAATGACGAACAACAAGTTTTAGGGGAACGTGGTCTGTTTAGGAGCTTTTTAGATACCAACCAACTGCCCTTGCAGGAAACCCTTGAACATGTAAAGCAAAAGGTCTTATCTTTTCTGGGTGAGCCAACAGAACAAGATGACAAAACACTTTTACTAACCGAATTTGGTCAGTAAAGAAAAAGCCTTGAGACAAGCTGTTATAAATTGTATTTGCAACGTACACCACAATGTGGACACGTGCAAAACACTTCAGCTTTCACTTTCCTACCTTTCGCGGACTCAACCTTACCTGTTGCAATAAAATCAAAGTCTACTCCTTGTGGGACATAGTGCCCCTTGCCGTATTTTGCGGTTCCTTCGATCAAATTACTGCATGCGTGACACTTCACACGTAACTTTAATACTTCAGCCATATCTGTAACTATAGTATACGTCCCGGAACAGGCAAGAATTTACACGATGTGGACAAAGAAAAAAAAATGACATAATGTCATGCACATACAAAAAGGCAGCGCATGACATTATGTCACATTCAGATTTTGCGAATAAGAAAAGAAAAGGGAAAGTGCTTTTGACTAAGCCACACAGCACAAAAAGAAAAGGCAAGCCACACCCTCCCTTTCACTTGATTGAGTACCTAGTACAAGGAAAAAGTAAAGCATTTTTAGAAAAATAGTCAAAAAAAGGCCAAAAAAAGCCATTACCAAGGTGTTTTTCTCCCCTGTGCATAGCACAGGAAAAAATAACAAAAAATACCACTTTTTACGACGCATAACACTGTTTTTTTTCAACAAGAAACAAAAAAGATTTTCCCAATACATATGCAGCAAAGCACTACAACCTATTCATTGAGAATTTGGATACTTTGAATTCTACAGCATACAAAAGAAAACGAGTTCAAACCAAGCCTTCAATACTCCGACCAAAATTGTATACAGGAAAGCAAGAGTTTCCTACAGTTTGATAGTGAAATAAAAATGATTAATTTTAATCCAAGATTTGATTAATCATTTTTATCCGAGAAAAATGGATTCTCAGAGTCAGTAACAGCTTTATTACGAGGATTCGTCCGAGAGGTGGCAGCTTTTCGTGTGGTTGGTTTCGTCTTTTCCGTTTTATTTGCTGCTGTATTTTTACCTGCTGTAGGTGCTACATACTGGTGTTTTTTAATCCCTAACTTTTCATTCCTCTTTACCATATATATAAAATGCTTCACATACATCGTATAAGGCTCAGGAATTTCTCTAGGATCAAAGTTTTGTGGATCGCGCAACATACTGTGCACAGAATTTGGATTCAAGTCATCCTTACTTGTAAGCATCAAGGTTTCCAAACGTTTGCAGATCTCCCTGTCATTGACTTCATTACTCAGGTGGTTCATTGCATCTAAAAACTTAGAAAATATTGGTTTTTGGCTCATTCTCCCTACTCCTCTACATCAGCCTTCTAGCTCGGTATTTCCATTCCCATAGCATGATTTGTTCTTCGATATTCACAGCCTGCTCTTGGTATTTCTCCAATAGTGCATAGATCATATACGCAACATCTTTGGAAAAACCTTTTTCGAGTTCTTCTTCAAAATTATCCTCACTCCGATTGATAATCAGAATGGCTAAGCGAAAGATCTCATCCAATGACTTTATCCGATCCTTATTTACTTCGAACTCTTCTTTCTGGTTTACATTCTTTACCATAACAGATAGAAATGTTCGGATAAATGAGATATCTTCCGATTTGAGATCAAAGTCAAAAAGAAGCTGTTTTACTTTGTCCAACTCCATATTGCGCAAATGGATACGAGCCAAAAATACAGGGTTTTCGGAGTGCATATTCAAATTGGAGCTTGAGGAAGCCATTTCTGCGGCTCTTGCCTTATCAGCATCCACAACTGCATTTTCTGTATTTTCTGTATTCTCTTGCTGGTTCTGTGTTTTCTTATTCCTTATTTCTTCTTGTACGGTAACAATTTTCTTCTTCAGTATGAGGATATTCACAGATGGATAGCGGATCTTCAAGGTTACCATATCGTTCCGGTGTAAACCTTCATCAGAAACAATATGATGAAACGAATTCCCGCCCTCACTGGACTTTATCACCTCTCTAACTGTATTGAAATGATAGATAATAACTGGTAAGATATCACTCGCACTTCCAGAATTTAGGTAAATATATTTGATGTCCTTTGAACCACCATGCTGGTATGGTATAACCAATTTGCTGTTTTTGACATTGACAAAGCTTAACTCACCCAAACGAAAGTGGGATAGGTTGAAATCATCTCCTAAGAAGACCACCTTGGGAACAGGCACTATAATTGAATTATTTTTGGCTCCTTTAGGAACCTCTGGTCCTTTTGGTGTAAAAACAACATACGTGAGCTTGTTTAACCTGACTTTGACCAAATACCCAGCCGGTGTTTTTCTCTCTTCGTACAACTGCTCCTCATCTTCCATTTTGTAACTCCATTTGTTTCATTTTGTATTGCAAAGATCCCCTTGAAATTCCCAATGCTTTGGCCATCCTTACCTGATTACCTGCAAATAACTTATTGGCAAGCATTATCTTTTGCCTTTCCAAAGATTCTACAGACTTACGCAGATCCAAGTCTTCTGCATCAGACACTCCCAAAGACTTCAAATGAGAATCATTTTCTATCACCAAGCCTTCTGCTTTCAGGCTACCCTGGGTAGCGTGTAAAACAGAATGTTCTAATATACTGCGTAGTTCTATTAAGTTTTCTTTGTAATAGTGAGAAGCCAATATTGCAACAGCATCCGTTTCAATGCGGAACTTTGCCTTACCATTCGCTGCAAATACTTCCTTTGCCAGTTCTACAATTACTTGCTGTAGCAATGCTGTTTCCAATGAATTTAGGCTAGGAACCGTGATTGCTGCGGCTTCCAATTTTTTGTACAACGGTGCATAAAATTCAACTTGCGGTAGAGCATCCCGTTGCAAAAAATAAAACCGTACCTGCTTTTGCCGCCAAACATATTCGTAAAAAAACCTTTGCTGCGCCAAACTCCATGCCTCGGAATTTTCAAACACAATCACTCCATTGCCCACCATCTCACACCAATCTCGCAATGCCCTCTCCAATTTGACCAATTGCTCGGGAATCGTATTGAGTATAATTATATCCCCTTCTAAGGCAAGCTTTTTGTGTAAAAAGCGAGCCAAACTCTTTTTCCCGACTCCTCTTTTGCCACGGATCAGTACCGCCGTTTTCACTATATTTTGCTCTACCATTTGCAAGAAGCCAGGAAAGCTCTCCACTAAGAGCTGCATGACACTTCCCAAAGAGTTGGCTGGGCTATGCTGTGGTCTTTCGAAAACGGGCATAACTTTGTTTTGGTAAAGGGTAGCCAAACGAGTGGCAAATAGACCTAAAAGTGTAGTTGGTAATTCTTGCCATTCCCCTGCAAACTCTACGAGAAGAAAACCCAACATCCGTGTTCCCTTGGAAATACGAGAAACAACAGCTAGGTTGGAGTCGGGATGGTACAGCTGTACATCTCTTTTTAAGTAAACAACAGGGTGTTCAGATGCTTTCACTTTGGCAAAGGCATCGCTGTCACTTACCATGAAGGAGTAGAAAAACCCTTCTTCTTCGTATCCAACAGAAGCAACCTCCCAAAAACCTTCTTCAGGCTGCACAGAAGACAGTACTAAAACTCCACAATTGCCTTGCAAACTGTGGACAACTTGTGCAAAAGCAGGCGGCAAACATTCCTCTATCCAATTCCCGACCAAAGTATCAGCACCAAATAGCAATTGGGAGATGGAAGTTTGCATGCCTCTATTGGCTTTCGGATTCGTCAATTTGTCAACATACTTTCTTATTTGCCAACTTTTGCAAATAGAGGCACTGTCGGACATCCGACATGAACCATAGAAGTGCTTGCTATTTTGAATAAAAAACTTTACGCGATGTGTTTTTCTTCTTTACTGTCTACAATCTTTAATTTACTTAAAAGATCGAGCATTTGAATGATTGTTGTATCCATTACAAACCAAAAAGGCGGCGAGGGAAAGACAACTACCTCCATCAATTTAGCAGACGGCTTGGCACGAAGAAATAAAAAAACGATTCTCTTAGACATTGATCCACAAGGCAACTCTACCAGCATTTTCGCCAACAATAGCTCGTTGGATCATTCCTTGTACGACGTTTTTAAGGCAAAGGCCTTGGTGAAGGAAATCATCCTTCCTACTGCCAATGAAGATTTATTTTTAGCTCCTACCAATATGCAATTAGCAGAAATGGAAACATTGAGTGGCAGTTCCGTCGAAGCACCATACCTCCTACGCGATGCAATGGAAGGCTTAGACGACTTTGATTTTTGTATCATTGACTGCCCTCCGAGCCTGTCTATTTTTACCATCAATGCGCTGGTCGCTTCTGATTTTGTTCTAATCCCTTTGCAAGCAGAGAAATTCTCAGTTGATGGTATTTTAGGTTTGCAGCAGACCATCAATAGCATCAAAAAGAGAATCAACCCAAACCTACAAATTATGGGTGCTCTTATCACACAAGTCAAAGCTCACACTGTATTGACGCGCACGATAGCTCCCGTTCTCAAAAAATACTTCAAGGTATTCCAAACAACAATTTCTGAGGGGGTAGCTGTAGGAGAAAGCCACTTGGCCAGAAGTTCTGTATACTCGTACAACCAAAAAAGCCGTCAATCGCAAGAATACGAATCTTTTACCGAGGAGTTCCTCAATGAGCTCAAAGGTTAAAAAATTAGGCAATCTAGCAGATATTTTCCAAACCGAAAAGTTAGACGGTTCCATACGCAAAATCAAGCTTAGCCATATCAAACCTGCAGAATTCCAACCGAGAAAGATGCGCCAGAAGGGAGTAGAAGATCTAGCAGCAAGTTTACAAGCGGAAGGGCTTTTGCAACCTATTGTAGTTTCCAAAGCAGAGACTTCCAATAGCTATACCATCATCGCGGGAGAAAGGCGCTACCACGCAGCCACCTCTCTCGGTTGGAAAGAAATAGAATGCAAAATACTCGATAAAAACGAGAAAGAGAGCTACCGCATAGCTGTAATCGAAAATCTACAACGCGAACAACTCTCTCCCTATGAAGAAGTCGAAGCCATGTTTCTGCTAAAAAGTCGCTATGGCTATACCGATTTGCAATTAGGACAGCTGTTTCACAAAAGTCGCAATTATATGTCTGAGCTACTGAGCATCTCTCGTCTTTCGGAAGCTGAACTTTTAGCATGCAAAGAAGCCGGAATCCAAAATAAGAACTTTCTAGTACAAGCTGTGCAAGCTGCAAAAAACCAAGACTTGCAAAAGTTCCTCAAAGCATTCACAAGTGGCAAAATAACTACCGTAAAGGCCGCTAAGAGCTTTAACAAACAACCGACAAACCCTATTCCTACAAACAAGCCTAAATCCCCTACAACAGAGTTAGAGATTACCCAGAAAAAAGGTTCTCTTGTGGTAAAAAGCAAAGATCAGCAACTTTTGCAGCAAATATACAAGTTGTTACAGGAAAAATTCAACACCTAACGATTGGTACACATTTTTTTTAGAACTCGTTGACAGTATTAGAATTGTAGTTTAATGTGACATAATCAGTAAACAGAAAATTAGTACAAGATCTGAAACATAAAAAAATCCCCTGGCCTATCATACCAGGGGTTCGGATCTTTCCGAAGGAATGTTGTTGGATGAGACATAATTATATTATTGTCTCTAATTAGTCAACTAACTTCGATAATTTTATGATTAAAATTATATTTTTTTTTGCATAAATCGGAGTTGCTATGAACGATTCGTCTCCCTACATCAAGCTTATGTCCGACATTATAGATACAGGACTTTGGGCAAAACTCTCACCAGCTGCTCGTACATTGTACCCAGTTTTGCTTAAATTTAGTGATAAATCTTTTAAGCCGGTTTGGCCAGGCACAGGAACACTGCTGCAATTGACCGGTTTTAAGTCAAAGAAATCCATCACCGCAGCTAAAAAGGACTTAATCAACGCAGGGCTACTTCATACCAAACCCGGAACAGGAAGAACAAACACTACGTACTACTTCTCCTTCCACTATAAGCACCCTCAGAGGGGTATTTTAGGAACCCACAGGGAGGTAAACAGGGAGTCGGCAGAGGGGTTTGTTAAAGTGGTGCAGGAGGGTCGTGCAGCAGCACCAGAACTAGATCCAATTAACAACTATCAAAAAACTAGTATTGATTATGAGGCAATTATGAATGACTATGGGATAGATATATTCAACCATTGCTTGGCAAAGGCGCGTGAGAAAGCTATGGAAAGCAACCTTATCTATATACGTAAGCTTTGCGCTGATTACAGTATAAACAATAAAGAAACAGTAAAGAAGAAAAACACATCACAGAAATGGTTCTCTTTCTTACGATGGGCGAGTGGTACCATAACAGAGGCTAGCTTACAGCAATTGCAAGACGCTTATGTCAAAGAGGAAGAAGGGATTATCTTTATTCATGAGCCATCTACAACCGTGTTGAAAGAGATCATCTTGAGATATTTTGCTGAGATTGGGCAGAAGGAAGAGACGGTTTTCTTTTTGGCGCAAGATGCTAAAAATAGGATATTTAGTGATTAAAAATAAACAGATTTATATTAATCACTAAATATCCCGTGTTCTGCTTGTTTGCGATTTTCACGAAAATTTGCTTTGCTTGCAGTCCTGCTTTAGAAACATAGAAATAAGGAGTTTTTAAATAGCTAGTAATGAGTATACAACCAGTTAGAATTAGCCATCGCA
This sequence comes from Spirochaetota bacterium, assembly GCA_039028475.1. Taxonomy (GTDB): domain Bacteria; phylum Spirochaetota; class Leptospiria; order Leptospirales; family Leptospiraceae; genus JBCCIA01. The sequence continues at coordinate 14,390 of JBCCIA010000006.1, forward strand.
AAGAGGTGGTGCCTGACAAGATCACTAGTACAGGTAGAGTACGCTTAGAAAAAGGATCCTTGAAAGAGTTTATCGCTGAATCGGACGCCGAGTCTTTAGTGTCTATTGTATTTGCCTTTGAGTCCCCCATACATTTTAGTTCCTTTGAGTTCCAAGCATGTGCTGGAGAAGAGCTATTTTTTCCCAATATATTTCGCTTTGAAATTTCTCATGATGGAGAGGTTTGGGAACCTATTTTGCAAGAACATGGTTTGAGCAAATTAGGGAAAAAAGAATTTTCTGCTTGTTTTGGGTTGATTCGCAGTTCTTATATTAAATTATTGCTTAAAATTGAACAAAAAAACTCCTCTGGAAATTACAAAGTTTCCTTGCAAGATTTTAAAATACTGATATCGGGGATTTCCAATATTTTGGTAAGCTCTGAAAACGATCGCTATTGGGTGAAAGAAAATCTCATAGATGAAAGGCAAGATTATGGTTGGTCTTCCAAAGAAAAGGATACCCCTAGCGAAGAATATTTTTTAATGGATTTTGGTTCTGTGAACCGTATTGAGGAGATCCGTTTACTTTCCCGCGATCACTTTGATGTTAATTTTCCCTCTGTTCTACAGGTTTATTATAGCGAGGATGACCTTTCCTGGTACCAACTCTTTGAGGAGACTGCCTTTTTGTCAGAAAAGGCTAGCTGGTATAGATGGCGTTTTTTACCTACCAACATGCGCTTCATTAAAATAGTTTGTCGCAATGAAAAGGCAAATGCTAGTAAGAATTATGTTGTACAGATCCTTGAATTTGAGGCTTTCGCTTCTGCCGATATGCTGGATCTCTCACGGAGAAAGAATATTGCCGAGACCCCCCCCTACTCCTCTATCATAAGGCCTGGCCTTGTACGCTTAGCAGTTGATGGCGAAGACAAAGATGGAGTTGCGGTACAAGGTAGTGATCGTCGCTTACGCGAAGCAAGTAGTGAGTTTAAAGGGATCGTTGAACTCGCAGTCGATGGGGAAGACAAGGCAGGCGTGGTCGTACAAGGAAACGATAGTCGTCTGAAAATTGCTACTGAGAACTCTTATGGTTTGGCACGACTTGCTAAAAATGCAGAGGCAAGAGGCGGTTTAGTTGTGCAAAGCGATGACGAGCGTTTGAAAAACGCTACAGAATCTTACCCCGGTATTGTCGAACTCGCCGAAAACGGCGAAACACGCCCGGGCGTAGTGGTTCAGGGCAATGACAAACGCTTGAAACGTGCCAATACCCAAGAGTATGGTTTGACGATTTTGGCAGAAGCTGGTGACAACACCCCAGGTAAAGTTGTTACAGGCGATGACCCCCGTCTGAAAAAGGCAACCACGGAGACAGAAGGAATCTTACGCTTTGCCAAAAATGGTGAAGATTCGCCACTTATTGCTGTCCAAGGCAATGATAAGCGTTTGAAAGCAGCTACTACCGAGCTACCAGGAATCGTTGAGTTGGCTCACTCGGGTGAAAAAAAGGCCGGTGTTGTCGTACAAGGGGACGATGAACGTCTAAGAAATGCTACGGAAGAACATACAGGAATTATGCAATTTGCCAAACACTCCGCGAAAATGCCCGAAAAAGCTGTACAAGCTGATGATCCACGTCTCTACGATAGTCGAGAAGCCAAAGAACATAAGCACAACTACGCACCCATCTCGCACGATTATAACACCCATACAGGCCTTATCCGACTAACCGGTGAGTCTTCTTCTGCTTTTAAAAATATTGTAGCTCCCCCACAAAATCATTCCGTAATCTATGGGAAGAATACCGCACAGAATGGTTCTGGAGTGCTTGGAGTGGGCGAAGAATCGGGAGTTGTTGGCTTTGCTGAAATGTACGGCCTTTCCGGTTATTCTTCTGGTGGAAAAGACGAATCTGCAGGTATGGCGGGTTTTTCCCGTAAAGGATACGGCGGTTTTTTTACTTCTACACGTAATTATGCGGTCTATGCTTCGGGTAAGGGTTCTGAGGAAAGGCAAATTCCAGGTTCTGGTAAGGCCCTCCTTGCCGATGGTGAATCTCTCTTTCATGGAACGGTACGTTTTGTGGAGAAAAAGGGCAACGATTGTATTGCTCGTTACTTTCGTGTGCAAAAAAGTGATGTGATTGCCTATGGTGATTTGATCGTTATCTCAGAAAAAGAAGGCAGAGTGGCTCGCTCGAAAAATGCCTATTCCACAAAAGTCATTGGTGTTTCTGTAGAATCTGCTTCGCTTGAGTTTGGTGAACATCCAGCAGACGATAGCTATGTTTTAGTTGCTCTGTATGGCTATGTAATGATGCATGTTGACGCTTCTGAGGGTGCGATTGTCCCCGGTGATCTGTTGGTATCCGGCCTTACTGGCGGTCATGCTGTAAAAGCCGACAGCAAACGTTTGCAAGCTGGTGCTCTCATTGGCAAAGCCCTTGCGGAATGCCGTCGCGATAGGGCCCTTATCCCCGCTTTGCTGACTCTATAAGAGAGCCTGTCCTAAAACAAAACTACAGGCTTTTGCAGCTTGCCTTTCACATAAGAATAGACAGGTTTTAGGACACGCTGTAAATAAATTTATTGACTATTTGGCTTATCTGAGGTACAAAACATATGACCTTCATGGTTCAGGAGTCTAATTTCTATGCAAATGAAAAGGTATATGAATCTCGTATGGGTGTGTCTATTTAGTCTGTTATGGCAGTGTAAAAGTGCCCAGTTGCAAAAAGCAACGGAGCTTGGCAAAGAGCAGGCTGCTGCCGAATTGCAAGCAGAACTGGATAAGGGAAAGGAAAAGCTAGAAAACGAAAAATCGAAAACAACGGACACCGCTAAGGCTGAAAGAGATGCAAAGCGAGCTGAATTGGCTTCCAGAGCCCTTGAAAATACCATCATTTCACCAGCAAAAGCAGATAGTACAGATACAAGCAAAACAACTACTAAAGTAGCAGATGAAATTACTCCCCCGAAAATTGAAAAAAAACAACAGAAAAACTGGGGCTATGAAGGCTGGGGAGGACGCCCGGATCTACTAAGCTCGGGTGGAAATCCTGGTGATGCTACGGATAAAAATTGGTATTATAAAACCGTTACTGCGGAAGCTAGCCAGAGAGCTCGTGAGTTGAAATCTCCCTCTTATATTGAATTTACCTGTAAAAACACTGCAAGAAAGGACAAATCTAGTAAACTATTGGATTCTCTCTACGCCTCTGTGGTCGATAATCCCGCTGATTTAGAACGCAACCAGAAAATCAAAGACGTTCTGGTCAAAGCAAAGCCCAATGTCAAAGTAGCGAGTTGCCGTTCTTTAGCAAACGATGTTGTATTTTCGAAGTGTGAGTGTACCCTGTATCTGGAATACCAAGGTGGTAAGGAGAATATCAAGAAAAAAGTCGCTGAAATCAGCCAATGATCTGAAATTCTGCCTCAAAATAAGCCTTCTCAGGCTTGAAAACTTCTCCTGTGCCTAGCACAGGGGATTTTTGCAAAAAAATGCTTTTTTACCCTACCTTACCCTGTTGTCAGAAATGATGCGGGATTTATTTCCATACATACCACTGCATACCCTCTTTTAAAATCAAAATCCGAAATCCTAACAACAACAGAAGCACTAGATGCCAGGCAAAGATCCCAGAGGTTTTATAATTTGGGTTTTGTGCTCGTAAAAGGATCAGTACCGGTGTGCTAAAGGCAAACATCCGCGAAATATTATCAAAGGATAACCAATACCCTTGTTCGGCAATTGCGGAAACCCCCAATATACATAGGATCGGTAGAAAGGATATGGTGAGACGCAGGCTACGTATGTTGAAAATTTGTATAACAAGAAAGATGTAGTATATAAAAATCGGTAGTTTGCCCAACTTGCGAATTATAGCTTTCCAACCTGGCCCTGCCGATGCCGCCAGACTTTTGTACAGTCCAAAGAAGGGGTAGTCGATCAACTGGAAAAAACTCAGAGGGTTGCTACCACTTTCTGCCTGTATCCAGTGCTTGCTGCTGATACGGAATACAAGATAGGCTAGCAGGGGTAGAGAAAATAAACCTACCATCGCATAACGCTTTTGTAGCAAGAGGTAGAGACAAAGAGGTGCAATGATGAAAGCAGCAGTTTCTCTGATCAAGAGTAGGTAAAAACAGAGTAAAACTGCTATTAGGATCGCCCCCGCCCCTCGATACTTCGGCAACGTTCTGTGCAAGCTCCGCTCGGGGATTGGACGGAGAAAGTCGATGCCGCCTTTGTGTAGGTAGTGGAGGGTAAAGATGATGTTGGCGGTAAAGAATGCATCGCAGACTAGTAAGAGGTTGGTATTTATGAGAAAGGGCGAAAACAGGTAAAAGAGAGACAGACTTGCATATTGCTTGGGCAACATTTTGTGTAAAACGACATAGGAAGCAATGTGTACCAGGTGTAGGAGTAACAGGGTTATTATCGGGTAGTAGGCAAAGCCGAACAATGATGTGATGAGACCACTAAGAAGCGGTAGCCCGATCCTGTAGAAGCGTAGGAAGAATGCATCTAAGTAGGGAGCTGGATCGGACGTGTATAAATACTTTGCCAATAAATAGAAGAATTGTCCATCATAGCCGCCATTTTTCAATACGACAAAGCCTGGTTGCATATAGGATGCATTGGGTTCTGCAAAGCCCTGCCAGATGCCAATCAGCGAAGATAGGTTGTAAGCATACGGCTTGCTTTTACTGGCTACAAGTAGGATTTGTAAACCTAAATAGAAGAAAATGGCAAGTCCTTTTTGCCGGCTTTTTATCAGTTGGATCCAGTTATTCATTTACAAACGCAACCAAGCTATTTCTATGGGAAGCTTAGGATTCTCAGTATTAGGTGTCAATCAATTGAAAGAAGTCTTGCTCAATATCCAAAAGATGTATGAATACTTGGAAAACCTGGGTCCCAAGAAGTCGTTTCAGCTCTTCAAAAAGCTGGGATACGAAAAAATTGCAGCTTTATCCTTAAAAATAGAAAAAGAACGCTTGATCTACCTATCGCGCGAATTGAGTGATGAAAAGATCGTCGAACTCATCGAAAACATTCCTGAAGAAACTTTCATACAGATCATGCAGGAGAATTCGGACGAAGACATCGTCTATTTTGTGAAGAATCTATCTTTGGAAGAACTCAAAGCCCTGTCTTTGGCTCTCAAACCCGTGGAGATCAAAACTCTCACTGAGCTTGTCGGGCGTGAAAAATCTGTCGAGTATTTGCAGGTTCTTGGTTTGGAAAAAGCCATCAATCTCATCCATATCGTGGGGGTTGGTAATATCGTTGCTTTGAACAAACTGAGTAAGATGGATAGTTTGGTGAAGATCAGCAATTTTCTTACTGTCGAAGAAACTAGGGCATGGCTTCGTAAACGTGGTATTGCAGAAATTCCTTATTTGGTTGCTTCGTTGGGGGTTAACAATATGCTGCGCCTTCTCGACTCTATTGGCTTTGCTAAAGGTTTGCAACTCATCGATGTGCTCGGCGTGGAAGAGTTGGTTTCCTTGACACGCAGTATGGCTTCCTTCAAATTTCCCAAAAAACTCCCCCCTACTCCTGCAAAAGTGATTGCGAAAAAGAAAGCAGCAGCGAAGAAAAAATCAGCCAGTAAAAAGAAGACCGCTAACAAGAAGAAAGCAGCTCGGAAAAAGAGAGTTAAGAAGAACTAGGTACTTTTCAAATAAGTGGTGGGTTACCACTCATGGCTGTATACCTCTAGATTGGTTGTGGGGCAGATAGGGAACCCGCCCCTACAAAGTGTTTTGTCCTTAGTCCTCGAACTCCCAACGTAAGGCTTTGATGATCTCCTGAGCTAGGTTGCGGTAGCGCATACGGCGTCTGGGGGAGCATTTGTCGTCGGGTTTGTTTAGCTTGTCTATACAGATTGTCAGCCGGTCGAATAGACCTTTGGAATCGAAATCTTCTACCATTTTAGGTACCTCTTTTGGTCAAAATATAGTTACCCGTATGGCTTGGAGAAAAGGGTTGACGTGCACTGGTTGGTACACAGAATTTTCTGCAAGCCCTTTGGGTGAGTTTCTCAGCCCGGGTTTAGTTTGGTCGCTAGTAGCCGGGCTGAGAGCTTTGTTTACACAAAAAGTTGTGTTTCGCTTTTAAACGCTTTATCTTAAAATACGTTTATTGGTACGATGGAGATGTTCGGGAAAACTGTCTACTAATTTTTTGTGAGTTCTTCTTTGTCGGCAAGGCTGCGGAACTTTTGGGCTTCTTCGTGTTGGCCTAGCTTTTCGTAAACGTTGGCGGCATTTCTGCGAATAGCTGCTCGGTTATTGTATGAGCCGATTGTTTCGAGGATGTTAAGTGCCTGTGTGTGGTATTTGAGAGCTTCTTTTAAGTTGCCTTGGGTGCTATAGATACTGCCAATATTTCCCAAATCACTAGCCTGCCCTTGCAAATCTCCGATCTTTTTGTCTATCTCTAATGCCTGTGTGTGATATTTGAGTGCTTGTTCTAAGTCGCCTTGGGTGCTATAGATACTGCCAATATTTCCCAGTTGGTTCGCCTGGCCTTGCAAATCGCCAATTTTTTTACCTATCTTTAATGCCTGTGTGTGGTATTTGAGTGCTTGTTCTAAATCACCTTGGATGCTATAGATAAGCCCGATATTTCCCCGTTGGTTCGCCTGGCCTTGCAAATTTCCTATTTTTTTATGCAATTTTAATGCCTGTGTATGGTATTTGAGTGCTTGTTCTAAGTCGCCTTGGGTGCGATAGATAAGCCCGATATTTCCCCGTTGGTTCGCCTGGCCTTGCAAATCGCCAATTTTTTTACCTATCTCTAATGCCTGTGTGTGATATTTGAGTGCTTGTTCTAAGTCGCCTTGGGTGCGATAGGTAATGCCGATATTTCCCAAATCACTTGCCTGGCCTTGCAGATCTCCGATCTTTTTAGCTATCTCTAGTGCCCGCGTATGGTATTTGAGTGCTTGTTCTAAGTCGCCTTGGGTGTTATAGATAATGCCGATATTTCCCAAATCACTCGCCTGGCCTTGTAAATCGCCGATCTTTTCATGCAGTTCTAATGCCTGTGTATGGTATTTGAGTGCTTGTTCTAAGTCGCCTTGGATTCTATAGATAAGCCCGATATTTCCCCGTTGGTTAGCCTGGCTTTGCAAATTTCCTATTTTTTTATGCAGTTCTAATGCCTGTGTATGGTATTTGAGTGCTTGTTCTAAGTCGCCTTGGGTGCTATAAATACTGCCGATATTGCCCAGTATTGCGGGCAGGTAGTCGGCGGTAGAGTAGGTTTCTGCTAATGGCAATGCCTGGTTGTAATACGTTAAAGCTATTGAGAAATTTGAGATTTTTTCAGCAGCAGAAGCCGCATGAATATACTTCCGCAGCAGTACCTTTTCATCTATCTTATCTTTTTTCTTATACTCATCCAACTCTTGTTGCAATCTTTCAAATTCTTCTTCTTCATAGCTTTTCTCCGCTGCCGCCAATTGCTGATCCACGCGCGTTCTTTGGTCATGAAAATTATAGTGGAACGACGAAAACGACATGAAGTCTTGGGCTTCGTTCTGCATGATCTGTGTAAATTTGTGTGTGCCAAGAACTACGAGTTTGCGTTGGTATTGGGGAATGAAATCACGGTATAGTAGCAATTTATGAGCTACCGCAAATTGCTCTTCACCTTCCGCAACAACTCGCAAAATATGCAATTTCTCGTTAGTAATATCTGGCCGGTAAAATTGTTGCAATGTTTCCGAGCTATCGATCTGCCAAACTTGCGCTGTTTGTTCTACTTGTAGCCCTAACCAATGCAAAAAATGCTCTGCCAAAACGGAGGTATCCACACCTAACACGGCAATAAAATACGACTCACCACTTACATTTTGCAATTGAAAGGCTAATTTATCAAGTTCAATCCGGTGTTGTTTAGAAAGATACTCATTCACGTATCATCGCCCTGCAAAGGTTCGCTAGTATAATTTTTCACTGTTTCCGCACTGATAGGATTGACATCATACCAAGCATCACCGTTGTAATACACCAAGACTTGGTTGGCTAATAAAGCCGCGTGCAATTCTTCCGCATCCAAGGTATCTGACTTATGCGTCTTCTGAATCGTCGCCAATAGATTGATTTTCTTTGCTCCCATGATCGCTTGTGAAAGATAGGCTCGCTGCTCCAAACACGCTTTTTTCACATCCTCTAACGATACTGTGCTACCCTTATGTACCAAAGAAAGTAAAGCAGCTTCGCGTAAAATTGTCAGAAATTGGCGTAACAAACCACCCGACTTTTCTATCGCATAAGAAATCGCATCTTCGCTAAGCAACTGCTGATCTTCCCCACAACGCTTATGAACCAACGAAAAAAACAACTGTTTATTGTGGTCAATCTGCTTTTCCTGTGCACTAGGGCTACTGCTGCTAATGGGATTCGGGTTCAGTTTGATGTTAAAAACAATCGGTGCATTGTAGGTATCCCCACCAAATTGTCCAGTAAGTATAAAGGGAAAGGCGATGATCTTTTTACACTCAATACGGGTAAACTTATAGGAATTTTCCGTAAATATATCTTTGATTGCAGCTAGGTTACGGATCTTTTCCAAATCATCAAAGATCACCAAAAGCTTTTTCTCACTACCATATTCCTGATAATAATCTGTAATGATCTTATTCGCCAAATCAATCACCGCATCTTCGCGGACACGAAAGATCTCTCTGGTCACATGCCGGTTGTTTTTGTTATAACGATACGATTGCAAAAACGACACGCCGGATTGCAGGATGTCCCAAAACTTAAAGCCAACCTTCACGTCTACTTTTTCCGTTAGTTCTAGCTTATGTATGCTTTCCGAAGTATGGAGTCTCTCCAACTGCTTCTCTTTCACCTTATGCAATAGCTCTAACTCTTTTAGAAACTTACCTTCTAAAGTCTTATTTTCTTTGCACAATTCGTAGCAAAATAGCAAGGCGACATCGATAAAATCTACATCTTCCGGGTCTATCAGATCTTTGTAGTTGATATGGATAATTTTGTATGCCGCATCTATGCTTTCATCAGGAAAAAAATTCAAAGCAGTAGACTTACCCGTGCCAATCTGCCCTGCAATATAAAAGGTCTCGCGTTGGCTTTCACTGGTTAAAATGCTGATGCGTAATTTCTCGATTTGCTTGGAGTAGATATCTACATAATACTCACTTTTATCCGTCGTTAGTGGATCTGGGAGAAATGCGTTTCGTAGTTCTTTCAAGTTTGTTGCTTTTTTTACCATATCTCTTGTTCCCCTCGGCACTTCGACAACGCTCTGCACAAGCTCCGCTATGAGAACGGATGGAACCTGTTTTGGGGAATCCCTTTGCATAGGCTGTAAAACAGATAGATACGCCTGGAAAGGCTCGCGTCAAGGAGATTTTTGCCGGTTTTAGGCGTATTTCAGGGGCATATAGAGGGCTTGCTTATATAAAACAGTTCTATACACCAGCCCGCTTAAAAAAACGCGTCAGATACTCTTCTGGCAATTCTACTATTTCTGCAATAAAGTCTAAAGAGTGGGAAGACCTCTTGAGTTTGAGTGCTGTATGAAGTGAGAATTTTCTCTTTGGAATTCCTTGTAGTTTTTTTGCCCTTTCGCGTTCTTCTTGGATGGCTTCCTTTCTCCCCTGCTCTACTCCTTTGCCATAAGCATAGTCTTGTAAGCTATAAAAATCGTGTTCAGACGAATCAGGCTTTTTACAACAATCTACTGGATGTTTCTCTTCTTCTTGCCAATCCTTCTCCAACAGGTCTATCATTTCGCGTAAGGAACGGAGCTGGCTTTCCAGGTCAGCGTCCGAGTCTTCTACTAGATCTCCCAAAGATACTGGTGGGAAAACTAGCACCTCGACCCCTGAAGGCTCTCTTCTTTGCTGGATTGGCTGAAATCCTAAAATAAAATCGAGAAGTTTTCCCGATAGGTGTGGATGTTTGTTGCAAAAGTCTTGTAGAATGGTATCCTTATCTGTGGATTGTGTGTCCTGTTGTTTCATGTAATTGCTCCTACCTATACAAGTAAAAAAAATTACCGATTGAACTCGCATTTTGCAAAAAAACTGAAAAAATAGATTTTTTTTATTCCTTGGCGACCAGGTGGTATTGAGGTATAGTAAGATGTAACGATCTGGCAAAATGGGGTTAGCATGAAAAGAGAGACGTTTACTTTATTGATAATCGTTTTGGCACAGTTCTGCTGCACTTCGCTTTGGTTTGCTGGCAATGCTGTGATGAACGATCTGGTGTTTGCCTTCCAACTGGAACCTGCTGCCCTAGGCCATTTGACATCTGTGGTACAGTTTGGTTTTATCATGGGAACTCTGGTGTTCGCTCTGTTTATGCTGGCCGACCGCTTTTCGCCGTCGCGTGTGTTTTTTGTCAGTGCTTTGGCAGGAAGTGTATGTAATTTGGGAACGCTCTGGCAGGGAAATTCGCTGCAAACTTTGTTGTTGTTTCGTTTCCTGGTAGGTTTTGCTTTGGCTGGCATCTATCCAGTAGGGATGAAGCTGGCTGCGGATCACTTTGAGAAGGGTTTAGGAAAATCGCTGAGCTTTTTAGTGGGAGCTTTGGTTTTGGGTACTGCTTTTCCGCATTTATTGAAGAGTTCTTTTGCCGAAGGTGGCTTGCCTTGGAAATCTGTTCTATCTTTGACCTCAGGTTTGGCTTGTGTGGGTGGTTTTTTGATTGTGATATTAGTCCCGGATGGGCAGTTTCGCAAACCCAGCCAAAAACTAGATCTGTCTGCTTTTTTCGCTATTTTCAAAGTCCGTCCGTTTCGCAACGCTGCTTTTGGCTACTTTGGCCATATGTGGGAGTTGTATACGTTCTGGGCGTTTATCCCGGTAATCTTAAAAACCTACCAGGATAGTTTTCCTGGCACTTCTCTCGCAATCCCTCTGCTGTCCTTTGCGGTTATCGCTATTGGGAGTCTAGCTTGTGTTTTTGGTGGTTTGGCTGCCACAAAGCATGGCAACCAGAGAATTGCTTCTTTGGCCTTGCTAGGCTCTGGGCTTTGCTGTCTATTGTCTCCGTTAGCTTTTTTGATTCCAGTGGCAGCTTTCTTTGTTCTATTCCTCTTACTCTGGGGGATTTTTGTGATTGCAGATTCACCTCTTTTTTCTGCGTTGGTAGCAGAGAATGCTCCTCCTACTCTCAAGGGTTCTGCTTTGACGATTGTCACCAGTATTGGTTTTTCTCTCACCATTGTCAGTATCCAACTATTGAACGTTTTGCATGCTTTTCTCGATCACCGCTTTTTGTATCTAGTTTTAGCTACTGGCCCGATATTGGGTTTGTATGCGATCCGAGAGAAGAGATAAAAAATGCTTGTTAAAAATTAAGTAAAAGAAGAGGGTGTAATGATGGAATTGTTCACCAATGACCCTGCCTATGAGGAATATTCTGGCTACAAAGAAGCACGCAAAGACTTTACGCAAAATGACAAACGCATGACTGCGGCGATCAAACGTAAGGTGTTGCAACCAAAATAGGTACGCTATGACAAAGTGCACGTCGAAGTGTATTCAGGTGTAGAGTTAGGCAAGGATTGGCGGGTCGATGAGACAAAGAATAGCAAGGAGATTTACAAAGCCTCGCAAGGACTGGCCAAAGTCAGCCGTAAATTTGACCGTTTGGTGGAAAAGCAAGAAGCAAGCTCCGTTTTAGGTATTGTCAAGAGGTTGTTCCAAAAACGATGAATTCTCCTACCCTACCAGGCTATTTGACAGTTAGTTTATTTGCAATAGAACTCTGTTCCTTGGAAGAATTCTTGCAAGCTCCTGCTGATATGTTGGCAGATGAATACGCGTACTACGCAGGTAACTTAAAACAACAAAACTCTTATGCCACTGATAAGACCCTACGTAAAACGGAACTAAAACAAAAAAATATCTGGCAACAACGCTGGTTGCGCTTACAAGCACTGGCCGAGCATTGCTATAAATATGAGCTGAGCTATTCGACACAAAGTCTAGGGCAATTGACAAATATAGAGGAAGAAACTCCAGAACGTATGCTGGTACTACAATCACAGAATTTGCCAGAGGACTTTTTAGAACTGGTGCGGATATTCCACCTCAACTCTTTTTTATACCAACGCAACAGTAGCCCGCGCTTTGTTGACCAGATGTATTTCAAAGCAGGCTATATATCACAGAACAAATTGCAACGTATGTTAGAGGGCAAAGGACGGGGTGTATACAGCGAAACCTTTCAAATTCTCCGGCCTGTGCTGGATAGGGATTTTGCTAGCAATGTGGATTCGATTTCAGGTAGGCATTACTTAGAGGGGTGAAAGATTGAACTTCTTAATCTGATTCAAGTGCTTTTTTTTCTTCTTTTGTCAATCTACGCTTAACTTTTTTGAGATCTTCTGCTGGTGGAAGTTGTTCTGGAACAATTCCCTGACTTAACATGACATTTCTTACAGTAGTATTATTACCAATATGTTCTTGTTTAATTTCTTTGGTACCATATAAATCCTTTGTCTCTGTATTATAATTTGTTAATTCTGTCGCAAAATTTTTCGCAGAAATAACAACACGTTGGAGAAAATCAGCCAAAGGTCTATTTTTAGGAATCCCTAGCTTCTCTTTCATTTTACGAGTGGAGTTTCCGCCAAACAAAGCTTGGTCTCCTTCTGAACGAATAATTCCAAATCCTTTTTCATCTACACCACGAGTATAAGACAAATGAGATAGTATCTTTTCAGATTCAGTCAATTCTTCTCGCGCTTCGATTCGCTTTCTATCATCTATTCCTTTCTGAATGATCTCTTGTTTTCGAGTCTGAACAGCAAAATAAGTCTGTGCGAAAGAAATCTCCTCTTTACGAGTATCTCCATTCTGTGCTATCAAATAACAAGCATATCTGGTTAGGTAATAATCATTTATCGCACGACTTGACTTGCTACCTAACTCCACCATTTTGCTGATGCCGACAAAATGGTTTTCAGGCTCATTGCCAGCTATTTTTGCACTTTCAATGGCTCGTTCTATTGATTTATAAAAGTTTCGCCATTGCGAATATCCGAGAACGGATTGGAGATCTCGTGCACTCCAAAATTCGATTCCCTGGTAATCATTTTTAGCGGATTCAAATTTTTGGAAGAGTTCTTCAATTCTTGATGAATTCATATTATATTACAAAAAAATCGTGAATGGTTTAGAGGTCAAAAATAATTATTGGATAGATGAAAGGAATAAAAAAAGGTGTCTGGCAACGCCCTACTCTCCCATGCAGCGAACCACATAGTACCATCGGCGATGAAGAGCTTGACTTCCGTGTTCGGGATGGGAACGGGTATTGCCTCTTCTCTAAAATCACCAGACATTTACCAAGATAATCCAGCTATACGTCTGGTCAAACAAAAATTATAAATTAGGCAGAAAAAACTACAATTCTTTACTTTTTTCCCTTACTCTCCTGTAAAACTAAATTTGCCAAGGAGCGGATGAACTTGGGGTATACGCCAAACGCAGGGATACGGTAGTATTCTTTTACCCCATTCTCTTTTGCAATTTCTTGCAATTCTTCACCGATCTCTTCCAATGTTTCTAGGTGATCACTTACAAAGCTAATGGGGAATACTGCAATTCGTTTGTGTCCGTCTTTTCCGAGACGTTGCAGCATTTCGATGGTAGAGGGAGTTGTCCATTTCGCGGGTCCTACCTTACTTTGGTAAGAGACATAAGTTTCACCAAGAAACCCCTTGTTGCGTAGCCTTTCGGAGAGGATTTGGCTGTGGGCAAGAATCTCTTTCTGGTAGGTATCCCCCTTTTCAATGAGACGCAGCGGAATTCCGTGTGCAGAGTAGACAATTGTCAGGTTTTGCCAATCTTCAATGCCGTTTGTAGGTTCGAAGGCAGCTACATCTTCTTTTTTTAATGTACCACGGAAATAATCCATAATGATCCCTTCACAGGCTTCTATATAGCTGCCTTCATAGTAAAACGGTCCAACCCACCCGACCTTATCCATCGGACTTTCTCCAGTGTTTTTTTGGATCAGTGCTGCTACACTCAGTGTGGTAGAGCGTGAGTAATGCGGAAAAAGTGGAACAATCACATTATCTTTGCTTGGTTGCAGATCTTCCGCTGGCAACTCACGCAAATCAGGATAGCCACAAGCCATTGCAATTTTTCCTTGCCAGGTATCCCCACTCCGGCGTGTCAATTCTTCGGCGAGTGCATTTGCCTGTTTCTTAGTTTCGTCTACAAGCGGTGAGCCTCCTCCGTAGTTCAAGGAGGCGTAGGTTTCCGCAACTTTGGGTGCCCTTTTTTTGGCTATGAACTTTGCTAGGCGGATGCGTAGAAATTCTGGCAAAGGGAGGTCAAAAACTAGCGGATCACTAAACAGGTCGTCTAAAAATTTGGGGATTTCTGAGGCGTCACGTGGCCCTCCTAAATTGATGAGTAATACCTTTTTTTCTGCTGTTGCCATCCAGTTTCCTTTTGTTTTAGAATAATTTGTGTGAGTATGAAAACTCTAAGCCCGCCTGTTTGGTACTGACATAGCTGTTGAAATTGCCGAGAAAGTTTGATAGAATGTCATCGGTGGATAGGCCACCTCGGGTTTCGAATTGTCCACGGGTAAATTGTCTGTGGGCGTGGTAGGTCACTTTCAAAACTCCACTTGTGCCTATGAGATAAGATAGAGCCAGACGAAAGCGAAAACCAGGTCCACTTTGCGTACCGATGAAGTTTAACGCCCTTTGCACATGAAAATCACGAAAACGATTGAATACGGCCATCATTTCTACGGAAGGCTCGATTGTCCATTGGTTCAGGCGTATTGCATAGCCTAAGCCGAGAGGAAGCTCGGTATAGGAATGTGCGTAGGATAATCCATTGCCTATCGGCCCATAGAATATAGGACGGGAGTTGATATATTGGACTACGTCGTATAGGTAGTATTTGAAATAGGAGTAATAGACCCCAGAAGAAAGGAAAAACTGACTTTTAGGAGTAAACGGAGTCGCTTCGCCGAAGTAATAACGCCATTGTAGGTGTAGCGCGTATTCGCTCATCGCAGAGCGTGTGTGTCCATCGGCAAAGTTTATCGTACCGGAATAGGTATGGGCTGTATCGTAAAACTTTCCTTCTCCCAGGGAAAACTTGGAACCTAATTCGCGGGAAAGTGAGACGTCGGAGCCGCGTACGGTGGGAAAAACGAAGTCTTCGTCCCTTGAGTTACCTGGATTGATATTCCAGCCAGTTGTTCTAAAGCCGAGGGAGAGCATTTGTTTGCCAAACAAATACCCGAATTCTAAGCCACCAAAGTTATAGTCACGGTTGTATGTAATCCGTGATCCGCCACGAATTCCTGATAAATTCGGGTGCATATTTCCTGTTTCAAAGATGTGCTCCCCTTCGTTACGAGCTCCCAAAAGGGTAAGATATGCTTCTCCAGCTGTTAGCCGCTGTGAAAAAAATATTATTGCAATAAGAATAAAAAATAATCTCAAAGATACACCCTCTCCTATAAGACTTAGCTAGTATGTTTTAAATGGCCTTGAAAAAGAAAGTAGTTTTTTCTCTAAGGTGAAATGATTTCACCCCTGAAGTAATTTATTCATTGCAAAAAAAAGATTATGTCTGATAAAGGATTAAATCATGAGCAATGCCAATGAGAATCTGCTTTCTATGTTAGAAATCCAAACCAGGTATGGAGTAAGCGAGAAGGAGTTTGGAGAAAAGGCAAGAGAGTTCCAGATTCCCATACACTCTTCTGGAAAATACAAAGAAAAAGTTTTGGATCAATATTTTACACCTTTAGAGCGTGATGTTTACGAATCGAAAGTTCTCGCGATTTCTAACCAAAAAGGTGGGGAAGGAAAAACGACCATTTCACTCTACCTGACAGAGGCTCTTTCCAAAGACGCGAAAGTTTTATTGATCGATTGGGATCCGCAGGCAAATGCTAGTAAACTTTTGTTGGAAAGTGTAGGCAGTTCTATATTCGAATGCCTTGGGTATCGCAATAGCCAAAAGCGTTCGGTTCGTTCTATATTGCATACAATCAATCCGAACTTTGACTTTGCACCCTCCTCCATCTCTCTGGCGAACCTTACAACTCCCTATGAACTCGGTGATTTTTCTCTACTAAAAGATGCCCTTAAACCCTTGCGTTCGGCCTATGAGTATATCATTGTCGACTGTCCTCCTTCGCTTGGTTTGGGTTTGGAAAATGCCTTTATAGCGGCAGATTATGTTTTAGTACCGATCCAAACGCGCTTGTTCAGTGTGCAGGGTTTGCAGGATTTGTTTGCAACCTACCAAAAGATCCGTAGCAAGGGCAATCCACATCTACTCCTTTTGGGGGCTATTCTCAACCAGTATGAAGAATCGAGGGCGTTGTCGGGACTTTCTGTAGGGATTAAGAAATACTTTCCTGTATTTGATACCATTGTTCCCAGACGAGAAAGTATCCCACAATCACAGGCAAAACGTAAGATGTTGGCTGGCTGCGATAAAGTTTCACGCAATACCTTTTACCAGCTCGCTAAAGAAGTTAGGGAGAAGATAGATGTCGAAGAAGAATGACTTTGCCGGAATGGATCTATTGTCGGCTTTTGGTAGCAAAAAAGAAGAGGCAAACCAAATTCCTTTAGATAAAATTACAGCGAATCCACAACAACCACGGGTTTTTGGTTTGGATACTATTGGCGACCTATTGCAATCGATCGAACGTTTGGGGTTGATTGAGCCAATTGTTGTTCGCAGAGAGGGGGATAGATACCAGATCATTGCGGGTGAGCGTAGATACCGTGCCGTAAAAAAGTTAGGTTGGCAAGAGATTCCTGCGGTTGTCACAGACGCTGACCCTGACATGTGCTATGAGATGGCGCTGGCTGAAAACGAAAAGAGGAAAAATTTAAACCCCTGGGAAGTAGGGCGTGCGATTAAATTCTTACGCGAAGAGAAGGGCAAAACTGCAGAGCAAGTTAGTCATATCCTCGGCTATAGCATTCGTTATGTGAAACAACTAAGTTCTATCGCACGCTTGGCACAGGAAGTTATGGCAAACTTTTTGCAAACTGGTGGGGAACCCTCGGTAAAGAATCTGGAGAAGCTGCTGAAGCAACAAGAGGGCAGGGGTGAAACGATTGCACCCCCCAAAAAAAATCAGGATCGTTTGAGCGTTTCCATCAAGAAGTTGGACCCACAATCTAAGAAGTCGTTCTTAGAAGAGTGGAACGCATTGAAAAAAAAATACGCATTAGATTAGGAGAGAAATAAATGAATCGAGAGTTACGTTTTAGCAATTTTGACGATGCAATCAAAGAATTAGAAAAGTTAAACAGTTCGAAAGTAAAAACAACAGGGCGTTGGTCATTTTACCAGATTATGAATCACTGTGCCGAATACATAGAGTATTCTATGAAAGGGTTTCCCTATTCTAATCTCTTTTTATTTTTTTTCCGCATTGTTTGGGGGCGTGTAAAGCTAAAGAAGATTCTTGCCCAAGGTTACATCGAAACTGGCCAGACCAATCCGTTTGCTCCTCGCTTGCGCGAAGATGGTGACGAACAGAAAGCAATGCAAAGACTCAAAAATGCCATTGATGAGTTTTTGGAATACCAAGGGGAGTTCGCCGTTCACCCTGAGTTCAATAAGATGGATCGGAGCGAGTGGGAGTTGTTTCACGCATACTACCTTGCCAACCACCTAAGTTTTGTGCATATAGTTGATTCTGACGAGCCTGTAGTAGACCCGGAACGCAGCGAAAAAGTGGAACAGATCAAGGAAGAATTGCTGAAAAATATGAGTACCCGTATGGGTCAAAAAGAAGAGGATCAAGAAGATGTTAACCCTATTGTGGAAGAAGAGAAACCGGAAACAACACAAACGGCAGAAGCTCCTAAGGTAGAGGAAGAACAGGAATCTACGGAGGAAGCGACAGAAGAGACAGTAGACGAAGATAAGGAAGAAAGTAAGCCTGTTAGCGCTGAAGACAAAATGCCAGATGCTACGGAACCAGTTTTAGCGGTAGCAGAAACTCCCAAAGAGCAGAAACCTATTGCCAAAAAGAAAGCGGTGACTAAGAAAAAGGCAGTAGGTAAAAAGAAGGCTGTTAGCAAGAAGAAGACCGCAACAAAAAAGAAAGCTGCAAGTAAGAAAAAAGCAGTAGGTAAAAAGAAGGCTGTTAGCAAGAAGAAGATCGCAACAAAAAAGAAAGCTGCAAGTAAGAAAAAAGCAGTAGGTAAAAAGAAGGCTGTCAGTAAGAAGAAGACCGCAACAAAAAAGAAAGCGGTAACTAAGAAAAAAGTTGCTAACTAAAACTCGGCAAATATCATAAAAGGATGGCAATACAGCAATGAACGAGCATGACAATTTTATGTTGGTGACACAGCATTTGGTAATGAAGGAGCACCTCAACCCTAACAATGTTATCTTTGGTGGACAGCTCCTCGCATGGTTGGACGTAGCCGTATACATCCATGTCTCTAACAAAATGCGTTATAAATCTATGGTTACTGGTTCTATGAACAATGTCCGGTTTCGTAGCCCTGCGTATCTCGGTGACATAGTACAAATCTATGCCAGGATCAAAAACATCAAAAAGACCAGTGTTACTGCGGAAGGCAAGGCCGTCGCGTATTATACGGAAGAAAACAAACACCGCGATATCATCGAATGCCAGATTTCTTATGTCGCGGTGAATGAGAAGGGGAGACCGGTTAAGGCTTTCACTCCCCAAGGAGAAATAGAGACCGAGAGAAGAAACTCAGACTCAGAGATATAGTCCATTTCGGTACAAAATTTATTGCAGTTGCAATAAATTTTACTCGATGTCCAAGATCACTCTAATTCTAAAGTAGGGTAGTCCTGCTCATCGAGTAACTGGAGGGAAGCTTTATCTCCAGTTACAATCTTAATTCAGTGTATCGAGATGAAAAGCTTAACTACCAACCAAAATTCTGCACCCAGTAGTTGCCCCATTTGCTGCCACTTTTTTTATAATAACCAACACCCAAAGTTTTATAACTCTTACTGAGCATATTCTTCCTATGTCCGCTACTGTTCATCCATTGGTTGATGACAGCTTTCGCAGTGGAAGACCCGGCAGCAATATTTTCAGCTCCAGCTTTGTTGCTAAAAGCTCTGATTCGTTTGAAGGTAGCACAAGATTTTTTCAGGCGTCCACCACTCCTATCTTGCGAATCGTGAGAGAAATAGTTTTCAGTCGCCATATCTGCTGCGTGGTAGCGAGCCGCTCTTGCTAGATTGTTATCCCATTTCAGAGGAGGTGCTCCTACCTTACGTCGTTCAATATTTGTCAAACGCAAGACCTCTTTCTCCATCCGCAAATTGAGAGACGCTACATTCTCTTTTCCTGTCGCACAGCCTTTGAAGTTGGTACTATCATTGCTAGGAGTAGGGGGGAGAACCTTATCATCGTTGTTAGGAACTGGTGGTAGTACTTCCTCTTCCTTCTGTTGCTGATCGTCTTTTTTTTCGTGACCATCGTCTTTCTTGCTAGACTTTACCTTCACCAACTTCCAAAGTTGTCTTTTTCTGCCACGGCAACGCTTTTGCACTAGGACAGAGCTACCTTTTTTTATAGTGAGACATAATTTACTTTTTTTATTTTTCAACATACCTGCGCCCCGGCGGAACATAGGGATGTATTTCCATTGCATGTTGGGTCCAGCGTGGCAGGAGTATTGGATGATGGTATTGCCTTTCTTGGTACTACCGTTTTTGAGATCCATGCACTTACCACTTTTTTCATTGATCAGTTTGGTATAGAGGTTGTTATTTTTTTTCTCCCATTTGCGTGATGCAATATTGCGGCAGGAAGTAATAATAACGTTTGCCCAATCCTTGTTGCCGCTGGTGCCGACACATTTAGAGTTGAGCTTGGATTGGATACGGTAGGTACCCACGGAGTAAATTGGAAGAGCCAAGACGCACATGACTGATAAAATCCATTTCATAGAAAATCCTCACGAAAAATAATGGAAAAATATTTACTAGTTTTAGAGTCTGTCAAGGAGATTCAGGCAGAATCCAAGAAATCATGCAAAGCTCAGACAAGCTCACAACTAAATGGATACGCAATGTTGCAGACGTTTCACAAGCAGATTGGGATCGTTTGGCACTACCGTTGCAAACACCGTTTTTGGAATGGGGGTTCTTGCATGCGATAGAGCAAGGCGGTTGTGTCGACCCTGAGTCGGGTTGGTTGCCAAACCATTTGCTCCTCTACAATAAAAAAGACCTTGTTGCTATCGCTCCTCTTTACATCAAAGGCCACAGCTACGGTGAGTTTGTCTTTGACCAGGAATGGGCACATGTAGCTATGCAAATGGGCTTGGAATACTACCCCAAGCTTCTCGGTGCCGTTCCCTTTACTCCCACCATCGGCTATCGCTTTTTGTTAGACCCTACGTATGACCAGGATCAGCTCAACAGAATTATTCTCAAAGAAATCGATAGCTTCTGCATGGCACATAACATCTTGGGTAGTCATTTTCTCTTTGTCGAGCCAAGTTGGGGAGAACAAATCCAACGTCTTGGCTACCATGCCTGGTTGCATTCCAGTTTGATCTGGCAGGGGGCAGGGGAGTCCAGTTTTCCTGATTACCTACAACGTTTTGATTCGCACCGTCGCCGCACTATCAAACAGGAACGTAAGAAGATTGCCAAGCAAGCCTTGGACTTTCGTGTTTTAACCGGCGAGCAGATCAGCACAGAACTTTTGGCAAATATGTATGAGTATTACAATCTGACCTGTTCGAAGTTTCATTATTTTAGCAAATACCTGACAAAACAATTCTTCCTCAGTTTGCGGGAACTGTTTGCCGAGCGTTTGGCTCTGGTCTGTGCCTTTGCGGAAGACAGCGATGTGCCCAAAGCAATGTCGTTTTTGGTGCACAAGGATCAGCATGTCTATGGCCGCTATTGGGGTGGCCAGTCCAGTGGGCAAGACTACCTGCATTTTGAAGCCTGTTACTACCAGCCCATTGAATGGTGTATCGCCAATGGCAAAAAGTTCTACGACGCTGGCTCAGGGGGCTATGAACACAAACGTAGGCGTGGTTTTCTCGCGACTCCGAATCATAGTCTGCACCGTTTCTACAACGAACAATACGACACGATCTGGCAAAAGAACATCCACCGTATCAACCTGGCTCAAGAACGACAGATCGAAGCGATCAACGAGAAGTAGTAGGGTAAGGGAACCGCTATAAAAAAGCACTTGGGCCTCTCCATTGTTTCGCTGTAACGCTAAATAGAGCCATATTTAAAAGATCTGCTTCATTAGCATAAATCATACCCGTCTCTTTTCCTGATAGCTTTTTGAGAATTAAATTGTTTTTGATAGCCTCGGTATGGATTTTGTAATTGATAGAAGCCAAGTTTCTCTTTATATCCCAACCTAATTGCTCTCTTTCAATTTCCTTTAGCCGTTGGAATTCTTTAATGAGATAAATCTTAAATTCAGCACTAATCCACATTCCAAATTCAAAGGCAATATCTTTATGAGCATAAGTTCCACCATAGCGGCCTGTTTTTGCGAGCAAACCAATAGCTCCCGTTTTTTCTGCCCATTCTTTAACACTTATTTTATAACTATTGAGACCAGCCTGACTTCTAATTATGGCATATTCGCCATAATTAAAATTAGGGTTGTAAACCTTTTCCCAAATCCCCAAAAATTCAACTGTATTCCGGTTACGCAACCAATCAGCAATAAAAAAATCTCCATCTTTTGCTTTCAACATATCTGTAATAGAGATATAATCTTCATTATTGATAAGAATAGTTCGAACTTCCGTTCCCTGTACATATATCTTTGCCATTTGACTTGCCTAATTGCGAGGTGTATTCCTTACGTATTCTTTAAAAGCTAAAAAAACAATAACTCTAACCATGAGGCTTAGACTTTTTGTTCTTGGTAATAGGGTAGGGTAGGGCGTAACTTTAGGAAGAAAATATCTACTCTGCCAAAAAGCAGAGTAGATCCATTTCTCTTACCCTAAATGCTCTTGCATAAACAAGATCTGTTTTTGTGATAAGTTGTGGTAACGTTCGCGACGCCTATCGGACATATCTGGCTGCCGAGCCAATTTGGAAAGGACAACGGACAATCTGTCCAAAACACCGATGTAATCAAAGTCTTCAATAAGTTCCATGTGGAACCCCCAATTGTTAAAATTTAGAGATCACACAAGGATACACAAATGGCTTGACTAGATGTACTAGCATACAAACCTAAAAGGGCACCTTGTGTGTGGTTTCTCAGTCCGGGAGTAGTTTCGCCGCCACGACCGGGCTGAGAGCTTTTCGCATGAGTGGCGAGCAAACACAAAGGCTATGCTCTACCAGTGTTATAAAACACGAAACCAAGCGTAGAAAACCAGTAAAAATACGTCTACCTTTTTTTTGTAACAGGCGATTACAGCGATTTTAAAGACAAGAATGACACTAAGGTATATAAAGACGAAAAAAAACTCGCTACAGGTTTCTATCACAGTCTCAGAAGTGTTTGCGTAATTATTGAAAGAATAAATTATTCAGAAAAGCAAGTCCGGCAAAATATAATTAGCTCAACACATATACTATGAAATCTATTTTAATACTTCTTTTAGTCATTTCTTGTCAAAACCCACAAAAAGTATTTAATAGGAATATTCATACAAATAATAAAGGATGTTTATTTTCTTTTGCAAGCTCTGGAACTAGGTTTGAGATTGAAAAGAAATTTTATAATGATGATTCTTGTATACATTGGAAAAAGCTAAAAAACAGAGAAGTTATAATTGAGACTTTAAAAAAGATTCAAGAAAAAGAGTTAGAAGATCTTTTTATGAATTATCTTGATTCTTCGCTTAATATACATTGCGATACTTTTCAGAGTTCTATAAATATTTTAACATTCGACTACACAGCTTATATAGAAATTAGCACGAAGAAAGGTAAAAAAGCATTTATAGACAAAAAAAATGGATTGTACCAGGCACTTTACGGGACTTCTTATATGCACCAAAGAAAATGGTGTTTTTCTGGCATTCTTAGTATCTCTGATAGTTTGAATCTCATCCACAAAAATAATATAGTATTCAAACCTGGATTTTTGACATTTGATGTTCAATGGACAGTTGGTTCAGGAAAATACTCTATGGCCTTTAGAAGAACTAAAGGAAAGATAACAGGTCTTCATTCTATTACTTTTTCTCATGAATTAAATGCAACCTATCCCATCCATCCCGATATTATCGAAGTGCTATATGCGATTAGGACACATAATTTAAAAAAACTAGCGAAATTCATGCCTAAAGAAGAGGGAAATTTGCTAAATGGACATTACTCCATACATATAAATGATGATACACGTTGCACTATGCGTTACAAAGGAGATGATATATACGAAGGAAAGTGGTGGGTTCACTCTAATTTAGGAGCTCCGTATTATAAGTTTAATAAAAATAATTTTCTAAACGGAAAGAGTAGTTTATATAAAATTATTTTTGACAAAATTAATGTTGGATACTCTTTTAAGAAGCTACCTTCATTCCAAGATACCATCAATCAGTCCGAGTATTCCAAATCATTAGTAATTAAAACAAATGTGTATAATATTGAAGGACACAGTACATATAGTAGTTGGCATCCAAACAGAAAAGAAAATGCAGTAATTTATATTAAAAGCAAAGAGAATCTTCTTTATATAATTACTTTTTTTAAAAAAGAAGACAACCAAGAACCTACTTTTGAAATAGGAAGTTTTATTATTGATCCCAAACAATGTGTGTTTTCGGAGTTCATAGATTAAAGAGGGATTTATACTTAGAGCCTGTCAGAAAAGGTAGATAGATCGTTCCCAGAGCGGAATCGAAAGGAACATAGTACTGTTTTAAGACACACTCTTAGGATTGTATGAGTCCAATTTAACCTACCTTCATTTCATTAAACTTATTCTTACAGCGTGTCTGAAAATAAGTGTATTCTTTAACCAAAAGCAAGCTGTAAGAGCCTGTAGTAGTGTTTTAAGAGAGGCTCTTACACTAACGCAAGCTCTTTCTTTCTTTTCTTAAGCCTAGAGATCTCTGTTTTTAATGGGAATTTTTCTCCATCTTGGCTACAAACAAACTCTATCTGACCTTTATGGATCATGGCTGATATTCTTTGCCTACTTAGCTTAACCATTTTCGCCAGGTAGGATTGGGTTACAATCTGATCAACGGTAACTTTTGAAGACAGAACTTTTGCTTTATGAAATGCAACTTCGGCATTGATTCTCGCATCAGACTTTGAAGTATAGAAGGACTCTTCACAATTGCTACATTCGAGAAACTCCAAGCTTCTTATCTTCAAAGGTGGAAAATCTTTTATCTCAAATTCTTCTGTTTTCCTCTTTAACTTTAGGGTATTTTTCGCATTACATACCGGACATTTACTTTTTTCAGAAAGTCTCATCGCTTACTCCTCTGTTTATAATCTTTTCATTTTTTTGACTTAAAACTAATTATAACTAGCATCTCCACTTCTGTGATTGCATAATACTTTGACTATTGATAGCGTCAATAGTTTCATATTTATATAAATTTATGCAAATATTTATTTAGTATACATCAAAATTACCTTAAACTACCCTGGTTATCAAAAATATCATGAATACCGTCAAAAGACAACATAGAAC
This sequence comes from Spirochaetota bacterium, assembly GCA_039028475.1. Classification (GTDB taxonomy): domain Bacteria; phylum Spirochaetota; class Leptospiria; order Leptospirales; family Leptospiraceae; genus JBCCIA01. Next base: position 39,036 of record JBCCIA010000006.1, read on the forward strand.
CGTTGGTGGAATAGTGAAAATCCCATTAAAAGATGGATACCATGCCTATGACCGAATCTTACCAGGGGCATTTTTTGCATTCTACGATTGTGATACAAAGCAAGATATAGATGATCTGCAAAGTATAATTGACTCCCCAATTCTATTTATCACCGCCGTAGAAAATTATGCAGTCACCAAAGGACTGTGGAGAAAAGTCGGAAAATTACCATTAGAAGAAACTCTACTGGCAGAACCAAAACGTTTTATCCAAGATCCAATACAGCCCGACAAACTGGAGATAATCGAAAATGGCATTCGTAGAAAGGCCACATTGGCAGAATGCAAAGGTTTAGAACGTGAAACTGTATGGGAACCGGAAGCCATCCAACAAAGGATGCTGGAATATTACTCTGGGAAAACTTCCAAGTGGTTGCAACAAATTCTAGATATTGATATAAAACCAAAAGGCCAAAAAGAAAGGGTTAACCAGTACATTCAGAAAATACTAGGGTAGTAAACAGGCTTTTTGATTCGTTTAGGACATGTTCATTATGAACAAACTATACGCATATCCTACGAACTGCTATCGAGAAAAACACACTACTCTTATAACAGTCTAATACAACAGTTTATGAAGATTATATTTTTTTTCCTAACACTTATCTTACTTACTTGCCAAGAACCAATAGAAGAAGAGGTAGTTGTAAAACCTAAGCGTTATTGGTATATCCAGAAACCATCGGTTTCCTTGCGAGAAGAGGCAGATATTTCTTCAGAGAAAGTTGGAGTATTGCGAAAAGGCTATAAAGTAGGAGAAATAGACCGTTTACCAGAAACTGTTATGATCTCCCAAAGAAAGAGCCAATGGGTTCAGGTCGTCTATAAGAACGGACTAGGTATCACATTTACTGGTTGGATCTTAGATGATTCTTTAGCGAAAGATCTAACAAAGCTATTTCACAATGGAATTCCAGTGAATGAAAAGTTTTGTTACCAATTTACAGCAAAAACATTTCCTACTAGGTTTGAAGGTGGTTGTTTGGGGAATTGTGGCTACCAAGGTGGAGAAGATATTCCACTACATAAACGAACATTGGGACAGAATTCTTTTCCTGTTCCCGGAATTCTTAAAAAGAATGGCAAAGCATTTTTATATGATCATACATCGGAACGAATTAGTAGCCGCTATACAGGTAAGTGGTATAAAATACATGGAGCAATTGTACTAGAGATTCCTTACGACCCAGACTCTGATTGTTATGAAAGTACCGGAGAAGACTTAGAAGGAGAAAAGTATAAGAATTGTGTAAAAACGCATCCTAAGAGAAATAGGAAAACAGTCTACACGATTGCACTAGGCAAGAAAGAAAAGCCTTACCAAGTAAAAATAACGCACCTGAATGGTAAGTCAAAATATTTTCTCGCGAAAGAATTTTGGCAGTCACTCACCTGTATCAAACCATTGTGAAGCATCGCATACTGCCAATCGTCTTACTACTTTTTAAGAGTGTAAGTCTTATGGTTTGTTCAGCCAAAGGAACAGATAGCAAAGTAATTTTGTTTACAAAAAACTAAGAAACGGCAGCGTAAAGTTATGAAAATGAAATGGTATTATGTACTCCTGCTTCTCTGTTTACATTGCGCAAGTCCCTCCAAAACCAAGAAAGCTGCTACTGATCTAGAACCACTCACTCCCGTGCAAAAATCTTTTTTTGCGAAGAGTGGGGCGACAGAATTGCACAAGAGGGCCTATCTGCATAAAAAACTAGAAATTGCTGAGGGTGAGAATATAAACCAAGTAGATGCAAATGGTTGGACTGCTCTACACTATGCCTGCAAAAGAAAAAATGCCGAGTCTACCGTGAAACGCTTATTGGAGTTGGGTAGCAACGAGAAAATACAAGATAAATACGGTTTTACTGCACTGCATTTCTGCGTTACCAAGGGCGAGAGCAATGCTGTAAAAAAACTCTTGTCTACAGTAAATATTGCAAATCGTTACGGTCGTATTCCTTTGCACAATTTGGCACGGTATTCTAAAAAAGGAGAGGGCTATGCTATGGCAAAAATCTTGGTAGAAGGGGGTTCTGCCCTGAATGTGTTGGATTTAAAGAAAAATACCCCGATGCACTATGCAGCAGAGAATGACAATGAGAAATTACTGGTCTACCTTGTCAAACAAGGAGGAAATGTCAATATACCAAATCGCTTCCATAAAACGGTATTGCAAGAGGCTAAATTTTCTGGAGCTAAATTCGAAGAAGATATCAAAGACAAACTAGTAAAAACGTATAAAGGAAACTATAACATGGAATTTGTTAAAATTCCAGCGGGCAGCTTCCGTCGAAAGGGAGTTCGCATCCAAATCGCAAAACCGTTTCTTATGGGGAAATACGAAGTTACCAGTGGGCAGTGGGAAGAAGTCATGCAAGACAATCCTTCCTACTTCAAAGATTGTGGCAAGGACTGTCCCATTGGATTTGTCAGTTGGGATGATATCCAAAAGTTCTTACAAAAGTATGGCAAATGCCGACTGCCTACCAATGCAGAATGGGAGTATGCCTACCGAGCAGGCAGCACTGGCAAATACTTTTGGGGAGACGCAGAGGACCTAGCGAAAGACTATGCATGGTATAGGAACAGTGTTGCTTCTGGGTCAAAACCTCATCCTGTAGGGTTGAAAAAGCCCAATGCATTTGGCTTGTATGATATGGCGGGAAACGCGGCTGAGTGGGTTTCCGATTGGCAAGCACCTAAAAACGGCGATACGGTAGAGCCGTATCCCAAGCGAGACGCGGTTGATCCGCAGGGACCTGCATCGGGCAAATACCGCGTATATCGTTGCAACAGCTGGAATGATAAAATCGATTCTTTAAACGCGTTAAAAACCTGTGCAGACATTCCGGGCTTCCGAGGCGCAACTTCTGGGTTTAGGCTTGTTTGTGATATCGAATAGAATACGCCACTGTACACTTAACTTTATTGATCATATAATAACATAAGAAAATCATATATGTAAGATATTTCTACTTTTTGAAAAATAAAACATGGTAAG